>NZ_JBFUCL010000387.1:0-3281 GCF_056405255.1 Agromyces sp. P1_H4
CGGCCGGTGCTGCTCACCAGCGTGCTGAAGAACACGCAGGACGCGATGGTCGAGATCGTCGGCGCCGTGCAGGACGGCTCCTTCTCGAACGAGCCCTACGTCGGCACACTCGAGAACGGCGGCGTCGAGATCGCGCMCTACCACGACCTCGCGGCGCTCGTCACGCCCGAGCTCGACGGCGAGATCGAGGGCCTGCGACAGGCGATCATCGCCGGTGAGCTCGTCGTCGATTCGCCCAGCTCACCCGCTTCGCGCTGACCCGGAGCGGGCACGAGGGCCCCGGCCGGGACCGGTGGCCCCCGTGCGGGGGAGTAGCGGCCTGCTCATATGAGCAGAATGTCGCGTCTTCATAACCATTGCATGTCCCCGGGCGACTGGGCCGGGGCGGCGGCCGCAACATTCGGTAACGTGACTCATCGAGTCCCCGCGACGGTCGGGGCGCAGTCTTTGGAGGACACAGTGAAGGTCACGACCAGGAAGGCCGCCCTCGGCGGTCTTGCGATGTTCGGCGCAGCCGTGCTGCTCGCCGGTTGCGGATCCGCGCCCGAGGACTCGGGCTCCACCGACGGGGCGGCGGCATCCGACTTCCTCCCCTGCATGGTCTCCGACGCGGGCGGTTTCGACGACAAGTCGTTCAACCAGCTCGGGTTCGAGGGCCTGACCAAGGCCGCCGACGAGCTCGGCGTCGAGCCGGTCACCGTGCAGTCCGACTCCGAGACGGACTTCGCGCCCAACCTGACGAACCTCGTCGACCAGGGCTGCAACCTCATCACCACGGTCGGCTTCGCGCTCGCCGCCGCCGCCGGCGAGTCCGCTGCGGCCAACCCCGACATCGAGTACGTCTCGATCGACGACGTCGTCGACAACGACTTCGACGGCAAGACCGACTCCGACAACATCAAGCCGATCATCTTCGACACGGCCCAGGCGGCGTTCCTCGCCGGCTACGCGGCCGCCGACTACTCGAAGACCGGCGTCGTCGGCACCTTCGGCGGCATGAACTTCCCGACCGTCTCGATCTTCATGGACGGCTTCAAGCAGGGCGTCGACTACCACAACACCGAGAAGGGCACGAATGTGCAGGTCCTCGGCTGGGACGGCACCGACGGCCTCTTCACCGGTGGCTTCGAGGCCAACGACACGGCCCGCAACACCGCGCAGGGCCTCATCGATCAGAACGTCGACGTGCTCCTGCCCGTCGGCGGCCCGATCTACCAGTCGGCTGCCGCGGCCATCCGCGACTCCGGCCGCGAGATCGCGATGATCGGCGTCGACGCGGACTTCACCGAGACCGACCCGTCGGTCGCCGACCTCATGCTCACCTCGATCCTCAAGGGCATCGACGTCGGCACGTACGAGGCCGTCATCGCAGCGGGCAACGGCGACTTCGACAACACCCCGTTCGTGGGCACCCTCGAGAACGAGGGCGTGGGCATCGCCCCGTTCCACGACTTCGAGTCGAAGGTCCCGTCGACGCTCCAGGGCGAGCTCGACGACCTCAAGGCCGCGATCATCGCGGGCGACGTCGAGGTCAAGTCCTACCTCGCCAAGTAGGAACGACGCTCTGATCGGGGAGGTCGGCACCAGCCGGCCTCCCCGATCGACGTCCAGGCGCACTTCGGAGCGGAACGCGCAACATCTGCGCAGCACCTCTCCGGCACCCTCAACTTTCGCGCAGCATCTCCGACGGATGCAGCCACCTCAGTAGGATCGGGGACATGAAGCTCGAACTTCGCGGCATCACGAAGCGATTCGGCAGCTTGGTCGCGAACGACCACATCGACCTCACCGTGGAGGCCGGAGAGATCCACTGCCTCCTCGGCGAGAACGGTGCAGGCAAGTCGACGCTCATGAACGTCCTGTACGGCCTGTACCAAGCCGACGAGGGCGAGGTGCTGCTCGACGACCAGGTCCAGCACTTCGCCGGCCCGGGCGACGCCATGGCAGCGCACATCGGCATGGTGCACCAGCACTTCATGCTCATCCCCGTCTTCACCGTCGCCGAGAACGTGATGCTCGGACACGAGGAGACGAAGCTCGGCGGACGACTCGACCTCCCCGCCGCACGCGCGAAGGTGCGCGAGATCTCCGAGCGGTTCGGGTTCGACGTCGACCCCGACGCGCTCGTCGACGACCTTCCCGTCGGCGTGCAGCAGCGCGTCGAGATCATCAAGGCGCTCTCCCGAGACGCGAAGGTGCTCGTCTTCGACGAGCCCACCGCCGTGCTCACGCCGCAGGAGACCGATGAGCTCATGGGCATCATGCGCCAGCTGAAGCAGACCGGCACCTCCATCGTCTTCATCACCCACAAGCTCCGCGAGGTGCGCGAGGTGGCCGACCGCATCACGGTCATCCGCCTCGGCAAGGTGGTCGGCGAGGCGTCCCCGACGGCGACGAACGCCGAGCTCGCGTCGCTCATGGTGGGCCGTGCCGTCGAGCTGACGGTGCACAAGGAGGAGCCCACGCTCGGCGACGCCGCACTCCAGGTGCAGGGCCTCACGGTGATCGACCCCATCGGCCAGCTCGTGGTCARCGACGTGAGCTTCGAGGTGCGCCGAGGTGAGATCCTCGCGATCGCCGGCGTCCAGGGCAACGGGCAGACCGAGTTGACCGAGGCGCTGCTCGGCCTGCAGCCGCGAGTGCAGGGCTCCATCAGGATCGACGGCATCGAGCTCGGCTCGTCCAGCGTGAAGCGGATCCTCGACGCCGGCGTCGGATTCGTACCCGAGGACCGCACGGAGGACGGACTGGTCGGCGAGTTCACCATCGCCGAGAACCTCATGCTCGACCGCAGCGACGGTGCGCCGTTCGTGCGGGGCGGCAGCATCCAGCGTGGCGCCCTCGCCGACTTCGCCCGCGACAAGGTGAAGGAGTTCGACGTCCGCACGCAAGGCATCGATTCCAAGGTGCGGCAGCTCTCCGGCGGCAACCAGCAGAAGGTCGTGCTGGCTCGCGAACTCAGCCGCGAGCTGCGCCTGCTCGTGGCCGCGCAGCCCACGCGCGGCGTCGACGTGGGCTCCATCGAATTCATCCACAAGCGCATCGTCGAGACCCGCGACGCCGGCGTCCCCGTGGTCGTCGTGTCCACCGAGCTCGACGAGGTGGTYGCCCTCGCCGACCGCATCATGGTCATGTACCGCGGCCGCATCGTGGGCATCGTCCCGGGCGACACCCCCCGCGACGTGCTCGGCCTGATGATGGCCGGCGAACAGCCCGCAGAAGGAGCCGCCGCATGAGCGACCCCCGTCAGCCCGACGCCGCCGGCTCGGCCGGATCGACGC
>NZ_JBFUCL010000388.1:0-3274 GCF_056405255.1 Agromyces sp. P1_H4
CCGTGCGCCTGGATCACCTCGGGGATGCCGGCGATCTCGGCCACCACGTCGGCGAGCTGCTTCTGGCGCACGTGCACCGACACGAACGCCTCGAGCGGGAAGCCGAGCGGGGCCGGGTCGATGCTGCGCTCGAACGAGAGGAACGCGCCGGATGCCTCGAGTCGCGACATCCGGGCCTGCACGGTGTTGCGCGACAGCGCGAGCCGGTCGGCGAGCGCGACGACGGTCGCCCGGGGGTCGGCAGCCAGTGCGATGAGCAGGGCACGGTCGACCGCGTCGTAGCCGTTCATATCGCCACACGATAGCACCCTAACTCGGGATGCAACTTGGCAACATGCTCAACGCGTCCGCGCATACTTGAGCTGAGTGCAAGATCGACGTACGCTCACGGTATCCGGCAGAGTCGCCGGGCGCGGGCCGCTCACGAGGCGGGCCCGCCGAACGCGAGGATCGACGATGACCCCATCCGACCGAGACGCCACCGGGCTCCTCACCAAGCCCGACCACTTCGTGCAGCTCATCACCCCCACCGGCGAGCGCCGTGCCGACGCCGAGCACGACCCCTGGGTCGCCGACGTCGACGCCGCCGCCCTCGGCCGCCTCTACCGGGACATGGCCATCGTGCGCCGGCTCGACGCCGAGGCGACGGCCCTGCAGCGCCAGGGCGAGCTGGGACTCTGGCCGCCGCTCGCCGGGCAGGAGGCCGCGCAGATCGGCTCGGCCCGCGCCCTGCGTGACGACGACTTCGTGTTCACGAGCTACCGCGAGCACGCCGTGGCCTGGTGCCGCGGCGTCGGACCGGCCGAGCTGCTCACCGTGTGGCGCGGCTCCGCCTCCTCCGGGTGGAACCCGTACGAGCACGGCATGGCCGTGCCCCAGATCATCATCGGTGCCCAGGCGCTGCACGCCACCGGCTGGGCGATGGGCGCGGCCTGGGAGGGCACGGATGCCGCGAGCGTCGCGTACTTCGGCGACGGCGCGACGAGCGAGGGCGACGTGAACGAGGCCCTCGTCTTCGCTGCGAGCTTCGACGCGCCGGTCGTGTTCTTCTGCCAGAACAACCAATGGGCGATCTCGGAGCCCGTGGGCCTGCAGTCCAAGCAGCCGCTCGCCCGTCGCGCCGACGGGTTCGGCATGCCGGGCATCCGCGTCGACGGCAACGACGTGCTCGCGGTGCTCGCCGCGACCCGCATCGCGCTCGACCGCGCCCGACGTGGCGGCGGCCCCACCTTCATCGAGGCCGTGACCTACCGGCTCGGCCCGCACACCACGGCCGATGACCCCAAGCGCTATCGCACCGACGACGAGCTCGCCGAATGGGGTGCTCGCGACCCGCTCACCCGGCTGCTCGCCCTCCTCGGCACCCTCGGCGTCGACACCGACGGCCTCCAGCGCGACATCGCCGACGAGGCCGGGCGCGCCGCCGCCGAACTCCGCGCCGCCGTCACGACGATCCCCGACCCCGAGCCGATGACGGTGTTCGACCACGTCTACGCGGAGCCCAACACGCACCTCGCGCGCCAGCGCGAGCACTACGCGCGCTACCTCGCCATGTTCGACGAGACGGATGCCGCGGCATCCGGAGCTGCAGGAGGCGCCCGATGACCACGCTCACCCTCGGGAAGGCCCTCAACGCCGGCCTCCGGCGCGCCCTCGCCGCCGACGACAAGGTCGTGCTCATGGGCGAGGACATCGGCACGCTCGGCGGGGTCTTCCGCATCACCGACGGACTGAAGGCGGAGTTCGGCGCGAATCGCGTGGTCGACACCCCGCTGTCGGAGGCGGGCATCATGGGCACCGCCGTGGGCCTGGCCTATCGCGGCTTCCGGCCGGTCGTCGAGATCCAGTTCGACGGGTTCATCTACCCGGGCTTCGACCAGATCGTCGCCCAGGTCGCGAAGCTGCACTACCGGTCGCGCGGCAACGTGCGGATGCCGATCACGATCCGGGTGCCGTTCGGCGGGGGCATCGGCGCGGCCGAGCACCACTCCGAGTCGCCCGAGGCGTACTTCGCGCACACGGCCGGCCTCCGCGTCGTGGCGTGCTCGAACCCCGCCGACGCGTACGTGATGATCCAGCAGGCCATCGCGAGCGACGACCCGGTGCTGTTCTTCGAGCCGAAGCGCCGCTATCACGTGAAGGGCGAGGTCGACGAGACGGCGAGCCTGGCCGACGCGAAGCCCATGGGGGTCGCCTCGGTCGTGGCATCCGGCACCGACGTCACGCTCGTGACGTACGGCGCGCTCGTGCAGACGGCCCGAGACGCCGCCATCGCCGCCGCCGAGGACGGCGTCTCGATCGAGGTCATCGACCTGCGCTCGCTCGCTCCCGTCGACTACGCGACCGTCGAGGCGTCGGTGCGTCGCACGGGCCGCCTCGTCATCACGCACGAGGCCGGACAGCAAGGGGGCGTCGGCGCCGAGCTCGCCGCGAGCGTCACCGAGCGCTGCTTCGAGTTCCTCGAGGCCGCACCCGTGCGCGTCACGGGCCACGACATCCCGTACCCGCCCGCGAAGCTCGAGCGGCACCACCTGCCCGACCTCGACCGCATCCTCGACGGGGTCGACCGCGTGCTCGGCCGCCCGAACTCGCTGAGCGGGGTGGAGGCGTGAGCGCCATGATCCGGGAGTTCCCGTTGCCCGACCTCGGCGAGGGCCTCACCGAGTCCGAGATCGTCGCCTGGCGCGTCGCCGTCGGCGACCGGGTCGAGCTGAACCAGATCATCGCCGACGTCGAGACGGCGAAGGCGGTCGTCGAGCTGCCGTCGCCCTACGCCGGCGTCATCACCGCGTTGCACGCGGCCGAGGGCGAGACCGTGAACGTCGGCGAGCCGCTGTTCTCCTGCGACACCGGCGACGGTGCGGCGACGGATGCCGCGGCCTCGAGCCCCGCGTCCGCGTCCGCCGAGGCCCCGGCCGCCGCCCGGACCGACGACGTCGCACCCGCTTCGGCGGAGCCCGAGCGCGACGCCGCACCCGGTCCGAACCTCGTGGGCTACGGCGCGCGTGACGAGGGCGGCCCGAAGCGTCGTGCCCGCCGCGCGAGCCTCGCCGCCGACTTGGTGCCCGAGCCGCCGGCATCGGGCGGCACCGTCACCGACCTCGACGCCGCRCCGGCGGCCGGGGGTCGAGAGCCCGCCACGACGACGCCGTCCCACCTGTCCACCGGCGCGCCCGAGCGCCCGCGGTCGACCCCGCCCGTTCGCAAGCTCGCACGGGACCTCGGCATCGACCTCGCCACCGTCAGCGGTACGGGGGAGCGCGGGCTCATCACC
>NZ_JBFUCL010000389.1:0-5585 GCF_056405255.1 Agromyces sp. P1_H4
CCCCGGTCCGCAGGACGGAAGGGTCAGACGCGGCGGCGCTTGGGCGGGCGGCATCCGTTGTGCGCCTGGGGCGTCACGTCGTTGATGCTGCCGACCTCGAGGCCCGCGGCCTGGAGCGAGCGGATCGCGGTCTCACGGCCCGAGCCGGGGCCCTTGACGAAGACGTCGACCTTCTTCATGCCGTGCTCCTGCGCCTGGCGGGCGGCCGACTCGGCGGCCAGCTGCGCGGCGAACGGGGTCGACTTGCGCGAGCCCTTGAAGCCCACGCCGCCGGAGGAGGCCCAGCTGATCACGGCACCGTTGGTGTCGGTGATCGAGACGATGGTGTTGTTGAAGGTCGACTTGATGTGGGCCTGGCCCACGGCGACGTTCTTCTTTTCCTTCTTGCGCGGCTTGCGAGTAGCCGCCTTGGGTGCTGCCATGTGTGAAATCTCCTGTATCTGGCGAACGAGCGGTTACTTGCGGCCGGGCTTCTTCTTGCCGGCAACGGTGCGCTTCGGGCCCTTGCGGGTACGAGCGTTGGTCTTGGTGCGCTGGCCGCGGACCGGGAGGCCGCGACGGTGGCGCAGGCCCTCGTAGGATCCGATCTCGACCTTGCGGCGGATGTCGGCGGCCACTTCACGGCGGAGGTCACCCTCGACCTTGAAGTTGCCCTCGATGTAGTCGCGGAGCGCGACGAGCTGGTCGTCGCTGAGGTCCTTCACGCGGATGTCTCCGCTGATGCCGGTCTCCGCGAGCGTCTGCAGCGCACGGGTGCGCCCGACGCCGTAGATGTAGGTCAGTGCGATCTCCACGCGCTTCTCGCGCGGGATGTCGACTCC
This sequence comes from Agromyces sp. P1_H4, assembly GCF_056405255.1. Classification (NCBI taxonomy): domain Bacteria; kingdom Bacillati; phylum Actinomycetota; class Actinomycetes; order Micrococcales; family Microbacteriaceae; genus Agromyces; species Agromyces sp. P1_H4. Next base: position 822 of record NZ_JBFUCL010000389.1, read on the forward strand.
TGCCAGACGTGCCATGTTGGCTTCTCCTGTTTCGAAGTGGAGGTGTGGAGCAACGCCGGTGCCCGGGCCTCCGACCCGAGGTGTCCCCGCGACATCCGTATGTCGTGGTTCTGGCGCTGCCGTTGCGGTGTTCAGTTGTGGGAGCGGGGCGCACGCGAGGTGCGCCCCGAAGCCTTCGCGACTAGCCCTGGCGCTGCTTGTGGCGCGGGTTCTCGCAGATCACCATGACGTTGCCGTGGCGACGGATGACCTTGCACTTGTCGCAGATGCGCTTGACGGAGGGGTTGACCTTCATTGTTGTTCCTTGGAGTTCGCTGTCTTCGTACCCGCGGGATGCCGCGGGCCGTTACTTTCCAGCTGCCCTTACTTGTAGCGGTAGACGATTCGCCCGCGCGTGAGGTCGTATGGGCTCAGCTCCACGATCACGCGGTCCTCGGGAAGGATGCGGATGTAGTGCTGGCGCATCTTTCCGGAGATGTGCGCGAGGACCTTGTGCCCGTTCGTGAGTTCCACCCGGAACATCGCGTTCGGGAGGGCCTCGACAACCGAGCCTTCGATCTCGATGACGCCGTCTTTCTTGGCCATAGCCTCACTATCGCTTTAAGGTTGGGATGCTGGTCGTGCGATGTGTTCGCGACCGACGATCACTCGTCGGGCATGCCGAAGCAGGCGTGCAGAACACCAAGGGTCAACTATAGGTGATTCCGGGGCGTTTCGCCAGTCGAGGCCGCGGATGACGCGCCGGGGCGCCACGGCGCCCGACCACGGACCTGACGGTGGGCTCTACCGCGAGCGCTTCGCCGCTGTCGTGACCTCGACGAGGCCCGCCTCGAGCGGATGCCGCGAGGCGATGCCGGTGACCTCGTGCACGAACGCGGCGGGCTCGCTGCGGTCGAGCAGTTCGCGGAGCTCGACGCTCTCGGGGTCGGCCGGGACGTCGAAGCGCAGCGCCGCGCCGACCGCGGCGAGCAGTCCGTCGACGGGCCGGCCGAGCTCGGCGAGGTCGGCCGCGGGGCCGACGAAGCGCTCGTGGCGGCCCAGCTTGCGCAGCGGCTGCCGCCCCACCCGTTCGACGGTGTCGGGCAGCTCCGGGTTCCGGAAGCGCTCGAGGATGGTCGCACGGTACGTCGCCTGCTCCTCCTCCGTGAAGTCGTGCTTCGCCGTGATGAGCGCGGACGTCTCCCCCAGCACCCGCTCGACGGCCGCCGCCACGTCGGGATCCGCGAGCGCGTCGCTGATCCGGGCGTGCCCGGCGAGGAAGCCGAAGTACGCGGTCGCCGCGTGGCCGGTGTTCACGGTGAAGAGCTTGCGTTCGATGTAGGGCGCGAGGTCGTCGACGAAGTGCGCACCGGGGATCGCCGGCGCCTCCTCCCCGAACGGTGGTCGCTCGATCGCCCACTCGAAGAACGTCTCGACGGTGACGTCGAGGCCCGCGTCGGGCGCCTGGCCCGGCACGATCCGATCCACCGCGGTGTTCGCGAACACCGCCCTGGCGCTGAGCGACGGCCACTCCTCGGGACTGGACAGCGAGGCGATCTCGTCGCGCAGGAGGTCGGTGGCGTTGATCGCGTTCTCGCACGCCATGATGACGAGCGGCGGGGCATCCGCCGGTCGGGCCCGCAGCGCCATGACGAGGTGCGGGGCGATGAACCGCAGGATGCTCGGGCCCACGGCGGTCGTCGCCACGTCGGCCGTCACGAGTTCGTTGACCAGCGCCGCGGCATCCGTCTGGCTGTTGATCGCGCGATAGCCGTCGACGAGGAGGTCGCGAGCCCCCGCGCCGACCTCGTGCACCGTGTAGTGGTCGGACGCCGAGAGCGCATCGATGAGCTCGGCGTTCACGTCGGCGAACACGACCTCGTAGCCCGCGTCGTGGAGCAGGAGGCCGACGAATCCGCGCCCGATATTGCCGGCGCCGAAGTGCACCGCCTTCACGAGTCGTTGACCTCGGAGAGCAGGGCGTGCAGCTCCTGCGCGGTCGACGCCGCGATGAGCTCCTGCACGGCGTCCTCGTCGGAGAAGATGATCGCGATCTTCGACAGGATCTCGAGGTGCTCGTTCTCGATGCCGGCGATGCCGACCACGAACCTGGCCTCCTCGCCGTTCCAGTCGACGGGCTCGTCGTAGCGCACGACCGAGAGCGCCGAACGACGGATGCGGTCCTTGGCCTCGTTCGTGCCGTGCGGGATCGCGAGGAAGTTGCCCATGTACGTGGACACGGAGCCCTCACGCTCGAGCATCGAGTCGACGTAGCCCGGGTCGACCGCGCCGCTCTCGACGAGCACGGCGCCCGCCTCGCGGATCGCGTCGTCGCGGCTCGCGGCGCGGACGACGAGCCGGACGTTGCCCGGGGGCAGGATCTCTTCGGTCATCGGATGCTCCTTCTTGATCGATTCGACTGGCCGGTGCCGCGGCGACCACCGGATGGCCAGCAGGTTCACGATCTCCTCGTACTTCGGGGAGTTCATGAAGTTGTCCACCGAGACGTGCAGGGCGCTCGGCGACTGCAGCCGGGCACGATCCGTGAGGTCCTGGTGCGTGATGACCAGGTCGACGTCATCGGTGAGGTTGGCGATCGCCTTGTTCGTCACCGTCACGCTGTCGATGCCGGCCTTCTTGATCTTGTTGCGGAGCACCGTGGCGCCCATCGCACTCGATCCCATGCCGGCGTCGCACGCGAAGATGATCGTGTGGATCGGCTTGCGCTCGAAGGCCGCCTCCTCGCCTTCGGCGATGAGTCCGCCGCCAGCCGCCACGCCCTCGGCCTGGAGGTTCTGCAGGACGCCGCTCTCCTTGCCCTTGTTGGCCTCGGTCTGCGCGATCGCCGCCGAGAGGTCACCGGCGTTCTCCTTCGCGAGATCGCGCTTCCGACTCGCACGGAGGATGATCGCGGCGACGAGGAAGGAGACGGCTGCGGCGAGCACCACCGAGAGGATCACTCCGACATAACTGTCCGGCGCGGTCTGCGCGAGCACCGCGATGATGCTGCCCGGCGCCGCCGGAGCCCGGAGGCCGCTGTTGAACAGCACGTTCGTTGCGACACCCGTCATGCCGCCCGCGATGGCGGCGATGATCAGCATCGGCTTCATCAGAACGTACGGGAAGTAGATCTCGTGGATGCCGCCGAAGAACTGGATGATGATCGCCGCGGGAGCGGTCGCCCGGGCCATGCCGATGCCGAAGAAGGTGAAGGCGAGCAGGATCCCGAGGCCGGGGCCAGGGTTCGCCTCCACCAGGAAGAGGATCGACTTGCCCGTCTCGCTCGCCTGCTGGGTTCCGATGGGGGTGAACACGCCGTGGTTGATGGCGTTGTTCAGGAACAGCACCTTGCCGGGTTCGACGAGGATCGAGAGCAGCGGCAGCAGCGACAGCTTCACGAGCCAGTCGACGGCGGCCTCGAGGCCGTTGCTGAGCCATTCGACCACCGGCCCGAAGGCGACATAGCCGGCGATCGCCAGGGCGAAGCCGAGGATGCCGGCGGAGAAGTTGTTCACCAGCATCTCGAAGCCGGCCTTGATCTTGCCCTCCCAGATGCGGTCGACCTGCTTCATGAGCCAGGCCGCCAGCGGCCCCATGATCATGGCGCCGAGGAACATCGGGATGTCGGTGCCGACGATCACGCCGACCGTCGCGATCGACGCCACGACGCCGCCACGGGTGTCGTAGACGAGCCGGCCGCCCTGGTTGGCGATGAGCAGCGGCAGCAGGTAGGTGATCATCGGGCCCACGAGTTCGGCGAGCGACTCGTTCGGGGTGAATCCGGCGGGGATGAAGAACATCGTCACGATGCCCCAGGCGATGAACGCGGCGATGTTCGGCAGGATCATGCTCGACAGGAAGGTGCCGAACCTCTGGACTGCGACGCGTGCTCCCCCCGGCCGCTTCGTGTCCGCAGACGTCGTTGTCATGGTGGTGCCTCTCTCGTGGTCACGGCGCGGCGGTGCGCGCCGAGGTGATGTGGGATGCGGCGGACACGGCCGCCTGCTTGGCTTCGGCCGCTCCCTCAGCGGCCAGGGCTGCCCGGGCGAGCGCCTTGGCGTCGTCGGGGCTGTACCGCGCGAGGGAGGCGCGGACATCTGCGAGTGCCGATGGGGACATCGACAGGCTGGTGGCGCCGAGGCCCACGAGGACCACGGCGAGCAGTGGGTCGGCGGCGGCCTCGCCGCAGATGCCGACGGGCTTGCCGAGCTCCGCGCCGGCCGTGCCCACGTCGGCGATGAGGCGGAGCACCGCCGGATGCCACGGGCTCTGCAGGTTGGCCACGGTGCCGAGCAGCCGATCGGCCGCCATCGTGTACTGGGTGAGGTCGTTCGTGCCGATGGAGGCGAAGTCGCAGGCGGCGAGCACGCGATCGGCCACGAGCGCGGCCGACGGGGTCTCGACCATGACGCCGGCGACCCGGATGCCGAGCTCCTTGGCGAGGCCGTTGAAGTAGCGGGTCTCCTCGACGGTGGCGATCATCGGCGCCATGACCCAGAGCTCCGCGTCGGTCGCGGCATCCGCGGCGGCGAGGGCGGTGAGCTGCTCGCGCAGGATGACCTCGGAGTGCCGCAGGGCTCGGATGCCGCGGAGGCCGAGGGCCGGGTTCTCCTCGTGCGCATCGTTCAGGAACGCCAGCGGCTTGTCGGCGCCGGCGTCGAGCACGCGCACCACGACCTTCTTCCCCGCGAAGGCCGTGAGCAGGCGCGTGTAGTGCCCCTGCTGCTCGCGCACGCTCGGTGCGGAATCGGCGTCGAGGAAGAGGAACTCGGTGCGGAACAGGCC
>NZ_JBFUCL010000390.1:0-3244 GCF_056405255.1 Agromyces sp. P1_H4
GCCGTGCGCCGTGTGCACGGCGAGCGCCCGCGCGATCGCGTCGGCGCCCTCCTCGAATGACGCGCCGCCGGCGCCGTGGCAATGCAGGTCGATGAAGCCCGGCACGAGCGTGYGGCCCGCGGCATCCGTCACCGAGGCATCCGCGTCGATCGTGTCGCGCCAGTCGGCGCCGATGCCGCGCGCGGCGACACGGTCGCCCTCGAAGCGGACCCAGGCGTCGGTGACCGTGTCGTGGCCGCTGACGAGGCGGGCGGAGTGGATGACGGTGGTGGGGGTGCTCACCTAGGCAACGATAACGTCGTACCCACCGTCGGTGAGGCGCTGTCGCTGGTCGGCGGTCGCGGCGGAATCGGTGATGATCGTCGAGAACAGGCGGCGGTGCCCGATCGCAGCGAACGCGCGCTTGTCGATCTTCGACGCGTCGGCGACGAGCACCGCGTGCGTGGCCCGCGACGCCATCAGCGCGTTCACCGCGGCCTCCCGCTCGTCGTGCGAGGTGGGTCCGATCGCGGGGTCGACGCCGTTCACGCCGATGAACGCGACGTCGAGGGTGATGCTGCCGAGCACCGCGTCGGCGTACGAACCGACGAGCTCGTACGAGCGGGCGTGCACCACCCCGCCGGTGACGACCGTCTTGATCTGCGGACGCATCGCGAGCTGCATCGCGATGTTGATCGCGTTCGTCACCACGGTGAGGCTCGGCTCGTGCGACGGCTCCATGATGTCGGCGCGCGACATGAGCGCGTCGGCGATGGCCGTGGCCGTCGTGCCGCCGCACAGCCCGATCACCGCGCCGCGCGGCACGAGGGCGCTCGCCGCCTGGGCGATGGCCGCCTTCGCGGCGGGGTTCTGCTGGTTCTTGTAGCGGATGGGCAGGTCGTAGGCCACGGAGTGGGCGACGGCACCGCCGCGCGTGCGGGTCAGCAGTTGCTGCTGCGCCAGCGCGTCGAGGTCGCGGCGCGCGGTCGCGGGGGAGACGTCGAGGCGGTCGACGATCTGGTCGACCTCGACCTGGCCGGCCTCGGCCAGCAGGTCGAGCACGGCGCTGAGGCGTTCGGCGCGGTTCATCCGGTCTCCTTGGAGGTCGAGGCGAACAGGGTCAGCAGTCGTGCCGCCTCTGAACGCACGGCCGCACGGCCGGCAGCGACGTACGAGCGCGAGTCTACGGCGGCGGGGTGCGCCGCGAGGTACTCCCGCACGGCGCCGGTGAACCCCGCGTTCAGGTGCGTCGACACGTTGATCTTCGTCAGCCCCGACCGGATGCCGCGCACGATCGTCTCGTCGGGCACCCCCGACGACCCATGCAGCACGAGCGGCACCGGCACCGCCGCCGCCAGCCGCGCGACGAGGTCGAGGTCGATCGCCGCCACCCGCTCGGTCATCGCGTGCGAGGAGCCGACGGCGACCGCGAGGGCGTCCACCCCGGTCTCGGCCACGAACTGCGCGGCCTCGAGAGGGTCGGTGCGGACGCCCGGGGCATGGGCGCCGTCCTTGCCGCCGATCTCGCCGAGCTCGGCCTCGACGAGCACGCCCGCGGCATCCGCTCGCTCGACCACCCGGCGGGTGGTCGCCACGTTCTCGGCGAAGTCGAGCTTCGCGCCGTCGTACATGACCGACCCGAACCCTCTCTCGATGGCGAGCAGCGCAAGCTCGGGGTCCTCGGCGTGGTCGAGGTGGACCGCGACACGCGCCGACGACGCCTCGGCGACCGCGAGCGTCGCGAGCGCGATCGGGGTGAAGGCGCCGTGGTAGCGCACGCAGTTCTCGGAGAGCTGCAGGATGACGGGGAGTCCGGCGTCCTCAGCGGCGCCCGCGAGCGCCTCCGCGGTCTCGAGGTGCACGACGTTGAAGGCGCCGACGCCGCGGCCGGCCGCCCTGGCCTCGTCGAGGATGGTGCGGGTGGGGGTCAGCGTCATCGGCGGTCCTCGTCGATCGTGGTGACGACCACCTCGTCCGCGAGGGCCGGATGGTCGGGGGAGAGCTCGCCGGCCAGCGGCATGAGCACCGCGCTCGCCGACCAGGCGGTCGCGCGGCGGGCGAGCCGGGCGCGGGCCGCGGCCGCGGCATCCGTGTCCGACCAGAGGTCGTCGCCGGTCGCGAGCTCGACCGCCATCGCGGCGACGGCGGCGTCGCCCGCGCCCGTCGCGTTGCCGTGCAGCGCCCGCGGCAGCCGGGCGTGCACCGGGCGACCGTGCTCGCCGATGACGATGAGGCCGTCGGCGCCGAGCGAGACGAGCACGAGGCGGGCGCCGAGGGCGATGAGCGCGCGGGCGCCCTCGATCGGGTCGTCGTGGCCGGTGGCGGCGGCGAGCTCCTCGGCGTTCGGCTTCAGGGCGTGCGCGCCGGCACGAGCCGCCGCGAGGATGCCGGAGTCGCTCGTGTCGACGACGACCCTCGTGCCGCCGGCGGTGAGCGTGCCGACCAACCGGCCCAGCGCATCGGGGGCGAATCCCGGCGGCAGGCTGCCGCAGATCGCGACCACGTCGGCGGTGCGGCCGGCCTCTGCGGCGGCGTCGGCCAGCGCGGAGGCATCGTCGGCCGACAGCGGCGCGCCGAGCTCGTTGAGCACCGTCGCCTCGCCTGCCGCGTCGTCGACGATCGCCGCGCTGCGCCGGGTGGCGGCGCCGACGGGCAGCAGCCGATGCGGGATGCCGGATGCCTCCAGCTCCCCTCGGAACTCGGCGCCGGTTCGGCCGCCGCAGGTGGTCAGCGCGACCACGTCGTGCCCGGACGCGTGGAGCACGCGCGCGGCATTGAGCCCCTTGCCCCCGGCGCGGGAGGCGCCCGTCGGAACGCGAKGGGTCGCGCCGGGCGCCAGGCGGCCGACGTGCCAGGTGAGGTCGAGGGCGGGATTCGGCGTGACCGTGACGATCATCGGACGACGCCGTCCCGGGCGATGAGCGCGGCGCCCAGCAGGCCCGCGTTGCCGCCGAGCTGCGCGGGCACCAGCCGCGGACGACGGTGGAAGCTGAGCCGCTCGTTCAGGCGCGAGGCGAGCGGTGCGAACAGCGCGTCGCCGGCGCGGGAGAGTCCGCCGCCGATCACGATGGCCTCGGGGGCGATGGTCGCGGCGAGCTGCGCCAGCCCGAATGCCAGCGCGTCGAGGGCGGAGTCCCAGATATCCCGGGCGTCGGCGTCGCCGGCCTCGGCACGGGCGAGCACCTCGCGGGCGCCGTCGACGTCCACTCCGGTGCGCTCGGCGTAGCGGCGCACGATCGCGCCCGCCGACGCGACGACCTCGAGG
>NZ_JBFUCL010000391.1:0-3244 GCF_056405255.1 Agromyces sp. P1_H4
CCTCGGGGCTGAGCGGGTCGGGCCACTCGGGACCGAAGCCGTCGTCGACGCCGCCCTCGAGCAGCTCCCCGACGATCTGGTCGTGCTCGGCGCCGGTGAGCAGGGTGACGGGTTGCCCGGTATAGGCGCGCACGAGCTGGAACGCCAGCGAGTTCGCGGTGCGCGCGACCGGACCCCGCGTGGTGACGCCGAGGCGCACCGCGACCTCGTCGCGCAACGCCGTGGCCGACGCGCGTGTCGCGCAGAGCACGAGCACCTCGTCGGTGCCGTAGCCGAGCCGTTGCACTCGGTCGGCGACGAGGTCGACGACGAGCCTCGTCTTGCCGCTGCCCGGGGCTCCGAAGACCGCCGCGTGCTCGCCGTCGACGAGGGTCGCGACGGGGTGCAGGAGGGTCGCGGTGCCGGGCATGCCTGAACGGTAACGCGTTCCGCCGACAGTGAACGCGACCGGCCCGGCGCGGCCCGTGTCATAGTGTGTGAGCACAAGCAGAAAGGCGCATCGTGGACGTTCGCATCGGCATCCAGAACTCCCCCCGTGAGATCAGCTTCGAGACCTCGCAGTCGGCGGCGGAGGTGGAGCAGGCCGTCGCGGCGGCCCTCGCCGGGCAGTCCGCGCTCCTGAAGCTCTCCGACAAGAAGGGCGCCGTCTACGTCGTGCCCGCTGCCGCACTCGCCTATGTCGAGATCGGCTCGGAGGAGTCGCGCCACGTCGGATTCGTGGCCTGAGGTGGAGCTGCTCTTCGCGGTGCTCGGCGGCGCGATCCTCGGGCTCGCCGCGCGCTACGCGCTGCCCCGTCGGCACACGTACGGCAGCGCCCTCGCGCCGGCCGTCGGCGCCGGCGTGGCCGCGGTCGTGTGGGTCGCCCTGACCTGGCTCGGCTGGGCATGGGACGGCGGCTGGATCTGGGTCGCGACCCTCGTGGTCGCCGGCCTCGCCTCAGTGGCAGCCGTCTGGCTCATCGGCCCGCGCCGTGAGCGGCAGGACGCCGAGCTGTTCGAGCGGCTGGCCCGCCCGGGTGCGGGCAGCCGCACCGCCTGACGCTGGGCCGTTGACCTGACGCTGGGCCGTTGACCTGGCGCTGGGCCGTTGACGGCACCGGATGCTGCGACGGCACCGACGCCTGACGCTCAGGCCGTGAGGCCCAACGCGTCCATGCGCCGCGTGTGATCGGCGATGAGCTCGGTGAAGACCGGCTCGACCTTCTCGGCTCGGGTGGTGCTCGGCGCCTCCGACGCACGCAGCGCCGACCGAGCGATCAGCAGGGTGTCGCCGACGAGGCTGCGCCCCCAGAGCGCGAGCCGATCGGCCAGCTGGGAGTCGGCGGCGATGGCGTCGCGCAGCTCGGACTCGAGCACGACCGACGCGCCCTCCTCGTCGAGGATCGCCCGCACGCGCGCCCCGAGCTCGGCGGGCAGCCCGCCTGCGAGGCGCGAGAAGTAGCCGTCGAGCATGCCCGCGGTGACATGGATGCCGAGCAGGAGCTCGTACCAGTCGGCACCGGAGCTGATCTGCTGGAAGCGATCGGTCGCCGGTGCGAAGGGCGCCATCACGTCATCGGGCTCCACGCCGAGGCGGCGGATCTCGGCGATGAGCGCGTGGTGCTTGCGCAGGGCGACACCCGCCGCGGCGCTCAGCCCCTCCTTCGCGGGGAGCGTGGGAGCGGTCGCGACGGCTCGCGCGAGGTTCTCGAAGAACTCGAGCTGGATGTAGGCGGCCTGGCCGAGGAAGGGCACCGGCTCGGGCACCAGCTCCGTGAAGTCGACCTTCGCCAGCTCGGTCGGCGTGACGCGGGGACGCAGTCGCGGCGCCTCGGGCCGGAGGCCCCGCCGATTCGTCCTGAACACCACGCGACACAGCCTATCCGAGGCTCTCAGGCACTCTCGGATAGGCTTGGGGTGCACACGGGCGATGGACCCGTGGCCGTGCGCCTCAGGTCGAAGCAGGGCGCACCTCGTTTCCCGCAAGACCGACAGGCAGAATATTGACCACTTTCAGTGACCTCGGCGTCGCGTCCGACATCGTCGACGCCCTCGCCGGGAAGGGCATCATCGATGCCTTCCCCATCCAGGAACAGACCATCCCCCTCGCCCTCGCGGGCCAGGACATCATCGGCCAGGCGAAGACCGGCACGGGCAAGACCTTCGGGTTCGGCCTGCCGATCATCCAGCGCCTCGGCGACGACCCCGAGGGCGGCGTGAAGGCGCTCGTCGTCGTGCCCACGCGCGAGCTGTGCGTGCAGGTGACCGAGGACCTCGAGCTCGCGACCTCGAACCGGCCGACCAAGATCGTCTCGATCTACGGCGGCAAGGCGTACGAAGGCCAGATCGAGCAGCTCAAGGCGGGCGCGCAGATCGTCGTCGGCACCCCCGGTCGCCTCCTCGACCTCGCGTCGCAGCGACTCCTCTCGTTGAAGAACGTGCAGGAGATGGTGCTCGACGAGGCCGACAAGATGCTCGACCTCGGCTTCCTCGCCGACATCGAGAAGCTCATGGCCCAGACGCCGGCCACCCGTCACACGATGCTCTTCTCGGCCACGATGCCCGGACCGATCGTCGCGCTCGCACGCCGCTTCATGCTGCGTCCGATCCACATCCGCGCGACCGACCCCGACGAGGGGCTCACGCAGGCGAACATCAAGCACCTCGTCTACCGGGCGCACTCGCTCGACAAGGACGAGGTCATCTCGCGCATCCTCCAGGCCGACGGCCGCGGCAAGACCGTGATCTTCACCCGCACGAAGCGTGCGGCGGCCAAGCTCGTCGAGGAGCTCAACGACCGGGGCTTCAACGCGGCGGCCGTGCACGGCGACCTCAACCAGGACCAGCGCGAGCGCGCCATGGCCGCCTTCAAGGCCGGTAAGAAGGACGTGCTGATCGCCACGGATGTCGCGGCCCGCGGAATCGACGTCGACGACGTGACCCACGTGATCAACCACACGATCCCCGACGACGACAAGGCGTACCTGCACCGCGTCGGCCGCACGGGCCGCGCCGGCAAGACGGGCATCGCCGTGACGTTCGTCGACTGGGACGACCTGCACAAGTGGGCGCTCATCAACCGCGCCCTCGAGTTCGGACAGCCCGAGCCGACCGAGACGTACTCGTCGAGCCCGCACCTGTACAGCGACCTCGACATCCCGGCGGGCACGAAGGGCCGCCTGAAGCCGGCCGCCACGGTCGCGCCGACGCGCTCCAGCACCGCCGGTCGCAGCGAGGGCCGCGCCGAGGCCGACGCCGAGCGGGC
>NZ_JBFUCL010000392.1:0-3223 GCF_056405255.1 Agromyces sp. P1_H4
GAGCTGGGTCGACCGCCGAGCGCGCGCGGGCGTTGCGAGAGCTCACCGCCCGTGCGACCGAGCGGGAACAGGGCTTCCTCGGCCGGGTGCTGCTCGGCGACATGCGCACCGGCGCCCTCGAGGGTGTGCTCACCGACGCCGTCGCGCGCGCCGCCGATCGCCCCGGCGACGTGGTGCGCCGCGCGGCCATGCTCTCGGGCGACCTTGGCGAGACGGCGCGCACCGCGCTCACCGAGCCGCCCGAGGTGCTCGACGCGGTGGGGCTCGTCGTGGGCCGCCCCGTGCTCCCGATGCTCGCCGCGACCGCTGCCACGGCGTCGGCGGCGCTCGAGACCACGGGCGAGGCATCCGTCGAATACAAGCTCGACGGCGCGCGCATCCAGGTGCATCGGTCGGGCGACGAGGTGCGCGTGTTCACCCGCAACCTCGCCGACATCACCCACCGGCTGCCCGAGGTCGTCGAGGTGGTCCGTGGCATGCCGGTGCGCGACGTCATCCTCGACGGTGAGACGCTCGCCCTCGATGAAGACGGCGGTCCGCGGCCGTTCCAGGACACGATGTCGCGCTTCGGCGCCGAGACCGCACGCGAGACGCTGCTGCATCCGTGGTTCTTCGATGTGCTGCACGTCGACGGCCGCGACCTGCTCGACGAGCCGCTCTCGACGCGGATGGGCGAGCTCGAGCGCATCGCCGGGGACCACCGGATCCCCGGCGAGGTGACCAGCGACCCCGAGGTCGCCGAGCGCATCTCGCGCGACGCGCTCGCCGCCGGCCAGGAGGGCGTGGTCGTCAAGGCCATCGACTCGCCGTATGCCGCCGGTCGCCGCGGATCGAGCTGGATCAAGGTCAAGCCCGTGCACACCTACGACCTGGTGGTGCTCGCCTGCGAGTGGGGTTCGGGCCGGCGCGAGGGCTGGCTCTCGAACCTGCACCTCGGCGCACTCGACCCGGTCGGCGAGTTCGGCGAGCCGGGCGACTTCGTGATGGTCGGCAAGACGTTCAAGGGCCTCACCGACGAGCTGCTGCGCTGGCAGACCGAGACGTTCCAGCAGATCGAGGTGCGCCGCACCGCCAACACCGTGTGGGTCGCGCCGACCATCGTGGTCGAGATCGCGATCGACGGCGTGCAGCGGTCGACGCGGTATCCCGGCGGCATCGCGCTGCGGTTCGCGCGGGTTAAGCGTTACCGCGACGACAAGCGGCCAGAAGACGCCGACACGATCCAGACGCTGCGAGGGCTGCTGCGCGGCTGACCGACTTCCGTGACGAGGGACCGGCGAGCGGGCGGTGCCTCAGCGACGCACCTCGAGTCCCAGCCACGACGCGAGCGCGTCGATCTCATCGTCAACGTCGCGCCGCACGACGGTCGTGAACGGCTCGTCCTCGTGGATCGCGTTCACGATGAGCACGCCGCCCTTGCGGTCGGCCGTCGCGTCGAGCTTGCCGACGAGGCGATCACCATGCAGGATCGGCAGCGCGAAGTACCCCCAGCGGCGCTTGGCCGCGGGCTTGTACATCTCGAGGGCGTAGTCGAAGTCGAACAGCTCGAGGGCGCGGGTGCGGTTGTGCACGAGCCGGTCAAACGGCGAGAGCAGGGCCGTTCGGCCCTCGAACGGATGCCCCAGCAACGCGGGGTCGACGCGCCACTCGCCGTCGACCCCCTCGACCACGGCCGGTTCGCCGGCGGCGCCGACATCCGCCGGCTCCATCGGCACCACCRGCGACTTCGCGCGTGCGATGCCGAGTGAGCGCAGGCGGCGCTCGTCGCGGAGCCGTCGTGCCTCGTCGGCGGTCACGGCGCCGAGGTCGGCCGGAAGCGCGCGCTCGCCGAGATCCCAGATCCGTTCGCGCTTGCGGCGCCCGACGATCGCGATCTCGCCGCGGGCGGCCAGGAATTCGAGCATCTGCGTGACGTTGCGGTTGCCCGTCCAGCCGGACGACGTCCACGGCACCACGCTCGTGTCGGGGATCTCCCGCGAGGTCAGCGGTCCTTCGTCGCGCAGCCGGGCGAGCACGTCTCGACGGAACGACTCGTTGGCGTCGAGCCACTCGTGCCACCGGGGGTAGTCGGGCGACCGTTCCATGTCGGCGCGGAAGAGGGCGAGGTCCTCCATCGGCCGGATCAGCGCGTTGAACTCGATGAGCGTGCGGTCGTCCTCGAGCGCACGCACGAGGTCGGCCGGCGCGTAGGCGCCGCCGAGCCGGCTCCAGGCGACGAGGTCGGCGTTCGGCGCGATCGCGGCGGTCGGGTCGACCTGGAGGAACGTGAGGTGCCGCACGGTGTCGAGCAGGTCGGCCGGCCGGTCGGCGACGAGCAGTTGGGCGCGCACGGCGACACGACGTGCCTGCGTACGGTCGAGACGGTGGGGCTCCACGGGTCCACGGTAGCCACGGCCGCCGACGTTCGTCACCCCGGCTCCGCGCGGCCCTCGCCCTGGCGCTCCGAACTGCGGATATATGATCCGGCGCGTCGACCTCCGGGCGCGACCGGCGGCGCGCCGGATCGTATATCCGCAGAAGCGAGCAGTGCAGCTGTCGATGACCGGCGGTGCGGCGTCGGAGTGACGAGATCGCAGTCGGATGTCACATCTCGCCGCGGCATCCGGTCGTATTGGATGTGAGCAGCGAACGTCGCAGCCCGACCACCCAAGAGGAGACCGCACGATGAAGATCGCTGTCGCAGGAGGAACCGGAACCGTCGGCCGTCACGTCGTCGACGTCGTGCGCGAGCGCGGCGACGAGCCCGTCGTGCTGGCCCGTTCGACCGGCGTCGACCTCGTGACGGGGGCGGGGCTGGCCGGCGCGCTCGACGGCGTCGAGACGGTGATCGACGTCGCGTCGGTGCAGACGCTGTCGGATGCCGCGTCCCGCGACTTCTTCGGCGCGGTCACCCGCACCCTGCTCGCCGCCGAGGTGGCGGCGGGCGTGCGCCATCACGTGGCACTCTCGATCGTCGGCGTCGACGACGCCCCGCACGGGTACTACGCCGGCAAGGTGCTGCAGGAGCAGCTCGTCGCGGCCGGGCCCGTGCCGTGGACCATCCTGCGCGCGACGCAGTTCCACGAGTTCGCGGGGCAGATCTTCGACACGGCCAAGGTCGGCCCGGTCGTGTTCGTGCCGCGCATGCGGTCGCAGCCGGTGGCGGCCCGGGAGGTGGCCGAGCGGCTGGTCGCGCTCGCGGCGGGGGAGCCGGCGGGGAGGGCGCAGGACCTCGCGGGTCCCC
>NZ_JBFUCL010000393.1:0-3219 GCF_056405255.1 Agromyces sp. P1_H4
CTCGGCGAGTGGATGCCCGAGCACGGCGCCTCCTCGACCACCCTGCACCTGCGCGGCCTCGAGAAGCGGGTCTCCGAGCTCATCGAGGCGTCGCAGTCGGCGCTCGACTACGAGTCGTTCGACCTGCTGCGGCGTTCGGCCCTCTCGGACGAGGTCGCCTGGGCCGAGGAGTACGGCGCGGTGAAGGACGTCTCCGGTGTCGGCGTCGAGCGGAACCTGTTCCGCTACCGGGCCCTGCCCGTCGCCGTTCGCATCGGCGAGGCGGCGACCCTCGGCGAGGGGCTGCGCGTCATCGCCGCGGGCCTGCTCGCCAAGGCGCCGCTCACGGTGTCGACCGCGGTCGAGCTGCCGAAGGCCGTGCGCACCATCCTCGGGTCCCGCGACATCCGCGTCGTCCGCGAGGGCGATGGCGAATGGCTCGCCCGCGTCGGGAAGCAGGGCGTCGGGGCATCCCGCGTGCGCCTCGTGGGCGGCGACGCCTCGGCACTCGCCCGGGCGCTCGGCGGCACTCCGGATGTCGCGGTGTGGTCGCACCCCGTGACGCCCTCGGGCCGCGTCGAGCTGCTGCCGTTCCTGCACGAGCAGGCGATCTCGATCACGAACCACCGCTTCGGCAACCCGACGACGATCTCCGACGGCGTGATCTAGCGGCCGGTCCGCCGCGGCTGCGAGTGATGCGCCGCTCGGGCTAGCGCCCGCGGTTGAGGCGGCGCACCGGGCGCGGGGCGCGGCCCCCGAGGAACGACTCGCCGGGCGAGACGAGGAACCCGTTGCGGAGCGCCTCGCGCCCGATGAGCATGCGGAAGCCCATCTCGTCGCGGTTGGTGAGCGTGATCTCGGCGCTCATCATGCGGCCGTGCAGCGTCACGTCCATGAGTACGACGATCCGCTCCTCGGTGTGACCCGACGAGCTGCGCACCGTTCGACGGTCGTGCACGGGGCACTCGACGACCACGGCGTCCTCGTCGCTGTCCTGCCACGGCCGCACTCCGAAGCGCACCGCATCGGCGCCGTCGTCGCGCCGGAACTCCTCGACGTCGAACGCGTGCAGCGACGAGGTGCGCGCGCCGGTGTCGATCTTGGCCTTGATCCAGGGGACGCCCGCGCCGGGCAGGGTCACCCATTCGCGCCATCCGACGATGGTGCTTGAATAGGGGGGCTCTGTCACTCGACCATCTTCTCAGGGGCTCAACGATGAAACTTGCGATCCTCTCGCGCGCCCCGCAGGCGTACTCCACGCAGCGGCTGCGCACCGCCGCCCAGCAGCGCGGCCACGACGTGAAGGTGCTCAACACGCTGCGTTTCGGCATCGACCTGTCGGGCACCGAGCCCGACCTGCAATACCGCGGCCGGCGGCTGAGCGACTACGACGCCATCCTGCCGCGCATCGGCAACTCGATCACCTACTTCGGCACGGCCGTGGTGCGCCAGTTCGAGCAGATGGACGTCTACACGCCGAACACCGCGAACGGCATCACCAACGCGCGCGACAAGCTCCGCGCCAACCAGATCCTCTCGCGGCACAACATCGGCATGCCGGCGACCGCCTTCGTGCGCAACCGCGCCGACGTGCGCCCTGCGATCGAGCAGGTCGGCGGCGCGCCCGTCGTCATCAAGCTCCTCGAGGGCACGCAGGGCATCGGCGTCATCCTGGCTCCCGAGGTGAAGGTCGCCGAGGCCATCATCGAGACCCTGCACTCCACGAAGCAGAACGTGCTCATCCAGCGGTTCATCAAGGAGAGCCGTGGCCGCGACATCCGTGCCCTCGTGGTCGGCGATCGTGTCGTCGCCGCCATGCGGCGGGTGGCCAGCGGCGACGAGTTCCGCTCGAACGTGCACCGCGGCGGCACCGTCGAGCCGGTCGAGCTCGCGCCCGAGTACGAGCAGGCGGCGGTGCGCTCGGCGCAGATCATGGGCCTGAAGGTCGCGGGCGTCGACATGCTCGAGGGCAACGAGGGGCCGCTCGTCATGGAGGTCAACTCGTCGCCGGGCCTGCAGGGCATCGAGACGGCCACCAAGCTCGACGTCGCGGGCGCCATCATCGACTACATCGCGAACCAGGTGGCGTTCCCCGAGATCGACGTGCGCCAGCGGCTCACCGTCTCGACGGGCTACGGCGTCGCCGAGCTCCTMGTGCACGGCAACGCCGACCTCGTGGGCACGACCCTCGGCGAGTCGGGCCTGTGGGAGCGCGACATCACGGTGCTCACGCTCCACCGCGGCACGACCGTCATCCCCAACCCGCGCAAGGGCGTGGTGCTCGAGGGCGAGGACCGGCTGCTCTGCTTCGGCCGCCTCGAGGAGATGCGCTCGATGATCCCCGAGCGGCGGCGGCGTCGGGCGAAGGTGCGCAAGCTCCCGAAGGAGCCGATCCCCGAGGCGAGCTGACGGCCCGGGCCAGCGGATGCCGCGATCGAGCGGACCCGCGGGCGGCCGACGGGAGTCGAGCGGATGCCGCKGGTCGGCGCCTCGTCGTCGAGCGGCCGCTGCCCGAGGTAACGTCGTGCGGTGCGCATCGCGATCGTCGGGGGAGTGCTGCTGGCGGTCGGGGCCGTGGCGGCGCTCGCCGGCGTGCTCACGCCCGAGGCGATCGCCGAGCTCGCCGCGCGCGTGCTGCCGATCCTCGGGTTCGTGGTGGCGGTCACCGTCGTGGCCGAGCTCGCCGCCGAGGCCGGCCTCTTCCGGGTGATCGCCGAGCGGCTCGCCGCGCTCGCCCGGGGTCGTGCGATCGTGCTCTGGCTGCTCGTGCTGGTGCTCGCGACGGCCTCGACGATCTTCCTCTCGCTCGACACCACGGCCGTGCTGCTCACACCGGTCGTCGTGGCGCTCGCGGCGCATGCACGTATCTCGCCGATCCCGTTCGCGCTCACCACGGTGTGGATCGCGAACACGGGCTCCCTGCTGCTGCCCGTCTCGAACCTGACGAACCTGCTCGCCGCGGAACAGCTCGGCCTGCATCCGGTGCAGTTCGCCGCGCTGGCCGCCGCGCCCGCGGCGGTGGCGATCGCCGTCACCGCCCTCGTCATCTTCGCGACGCGGCCGCGACAGCTGCTCGCCCGGTTCGAGCCAGAGACGGCGAGCCCACCCGACGACCGCGTGCTCTTCTGGGTCGCCGTGGCCACGCTCGCGCTGCTCGTGCCGCTGCTCGTCTCGGGTGTCGAGGTCTGGATCCCCGCGACCGTCGCCGCGGTCGTGCTCGTGATCGCGTTCGCCCTGCGG
>NZ_JBFUCL010000394.1:0-3196 GCF_056405255.1 Agromyces sp. P1_H4
ACCCCGGCGAGGTCGACTTCGTCGTCGTCCGCGAGGGCACCGAGGGGCCCTACGTCGGCAACGGCGGTGCGATCCGCGTCGGCACGCCCGCCGAGGTGGCCAACGAGGTCTCGGTGAACACCGCCTACGGGGTCGAGCGCGTCGTGCGCTACGCCTTCGCGGCGGCATCCGCTCGCCCGCGCAGGAAGCTCACCCTCGTGCACAAGACGAACGTGCTCGTCTTCGCCGGGTCGCTCTGGAAACGCACGGTCGACGCCGTCGCCGCCGAGTTCCCCGAGGTCGAGGTCGACTACCTCCACGTCGACGCCGCGACCATCTTCCTCGTCACGGATCCTGCTAGATTCGATGTCATCGTCACGGACAACCTCTTCGGCGACATCCTCACCGACTTGGCCGGCGCGATCAGCGGCGGCATCGGACTCGCGGCCTCGGGCAACATCAACCCCGACGGCCGGTTCCCGAGCATGTTCGAGCCGGTCCACGGATCCGCGCCCGACATCGCCGGGAAGGGCATCGCCGACCCCACCGCCGCCATCCTCTCCGTGGCACTGCTCCTCGACCACCTGGGTCACGAGGAGCAGGCAGCGAAGGTGCGGCGGGCGGTCGCCGCCGACATCGCCCAACGCGGCGACGCCGCACGATCGACCTCCGAGGTCGGCGACGCGATCGTCGCCCGCATCGACGCAGACGAGTAACCGCACCCGAAGGACGACAACATGACCATCAACCTCCCGCTCCAGGCCCCGTCCGCTGCAGGACTCACCTGGAACGTCACCCGCAACGACGCGGCGAAGACCGACGCCGAGCGCGACGCGATCCTCGCCGACCCCGGCTTCGGCAACCACTTCACCGACCACATGGTCGACCTCTGCTGGTCGGAGAAGGGCGGATGGCACCGCCCGCGCGTCTCGCCCTACGGCCCGATCCAGCTCGAGCCGTCGGCCGCGGTGCTGCACTACGCGCAGGAGATCTTCGAGGGCCTGAAGGCCTACCGCCACGCCGACGGCTCCGTCTGGACCTTCCGGCCCTACGAGAACGCGGCGCGCATGCAGCGCTCGGCGGCCCGTCTCGCCCTGCCCGAGCTGCCGAGCGAGTMCTTCATCGACTCGCTGCGCCAGCTCGTCGCGGTCGACGGCGCGTGGGTGCCGACGGCTCCCGAGATGAGCCTCTACCTGCGCCCGTTCATGTTCGCGAAGGAGGCGTTCCTCGGCGTGCGCCCCGCGAAGAAGGTCGCCTACTACCTCATCGCGAGCCCGGCCGGAGCGTACTTCCACGGCGGCGTGCAGCCCGTGTCGATCTGGCTGTCGACGAAGTACGCACGCGCCGGCAAGGGCGGCACCGGTGCGGCGAAGACCGGCGGCAACTACGCGTCGAGCCTGCTGCCGCAGGCCGAGGCGGCCGAGCACGGGTGCCAGCAGGTGCTGTTCCTCGACGAGGGGAAGTACCTCGAGGAGCTCGGGGGCATGAACGTCGTGCTCGTCTACCGCGACGGCACGCTCGTCACGCCCGAGTCCGACTCGATCCTCGAGGGCATCACGCGCGACTCGGTGCTGCAGCTCGCGAAGGACCGCGGCCACACGGTCGAGAGCCGAAAGGTCACGATCGACGAGTGGCGGGAGGGCGCGGCATCCGGCGACATCGTGGGCGCGTTCGCGTGCGGCACCGCGGCGGTCATCACGCCCATCGGCCGCCTGCTCGCCGAGGACTTCGAGATCGTGCACTCGGGATCGGCGGCCTCGGAGCTGGCGCTCTCGCTCCGCGAGGAGCTCACCGGCATCCAGTACGGCCGCGTCGAGGACCGCCACGGCTGGCTGACCCGCCTCGACGCCTGATGCCGGGCGCGGCCATCCGGCCGTTCCGCCGTGAGGACACCGAGCCGGTGGTGGCGCTCTGGCGCGCTGCCGGCCTGGTGGTCCCGTGGAACGACCCGTATCGCGACATCGAGCGCAAGCTCACGGTGCAGCCCGACCTGTTCCTCGTCGCCGAGGACGACGGGGGAGCGGTGGTGGGCGCGGCGATGGTCGGCTACGACGGCCATCGCGGCTGGGTGAACTACCTCGCGGTCGACGCGTCGCGTCGCGGCGAGGGCCTGGGGGCGGCGATCATGGCCGAGGCCGAGCGGCTCCTCGTCGCGCTGGGATGCCCCAAGCTCAACCTGCAGGTGCGCTCTACGAACCAGGGCGTCATCGACTGGTACCGCTCGCTCGGCTACGAGCCCGACCGCGCGGTGAGCCTCGGCAAGCGACTCATCGCCGATGCCTCCGACCAATAGGCTGGCAGCATGAAGATCGCGCGATTCTCCCACGGCGAGACCATCGCCTTCGGCATCCTCGACGAGGAGGATGACGAGCTCGTCGTGCTGAAGGCCGACCCGATGTTCGCGGGCTTCGAGCCCACGGGCGAGCGTGTGCCGCTGAGCGAGGCGAAGCTGCTCGCGCCCGTCATCCCGCGGTCGAAGGTGGTCGCGGTGGGCAAGAACTACCGTGAGCACGCCGAGGAGATGGGCGGCGAGGCGCCAACCGAGCCGCTGCTGTTCCTGAAGCCGAACACGTCGGTCATCGGTCCGGGCGACGCCATCGTGCTGCCGGCGCAGAGCGAGCAGGTCGAGCATGAGGGCGAAGTGGCCGTGGTCATCGGCCGCATCGCGAGGAACGTGGCCGAGGCGGATGCCGCGGGCGTGATCTTCGGGTACACGATCGCGAACGACGTCACGGCCCGCGACCTGCAGCGGCGCGACGGCCAGTGGACGCGCGCGAAGGGCTTCGACACGTTCTGCCCGCTGGGGCCCGTCATCGACACCGACCTCGACCTCGAATCGGGAACCATCGAGGTGAGCGTCGACGGCGAGCGACGGCAGCACGGCCGGCTCGCCGACATGGTGCACTCGATCCCCGCGATCATCGCCTACGCCTCGAGCGTCTTCACCCTGCTGCCCGGCGACGTCATCCTCACCGGCACTCCGGCGGGCGTGGGGCCCATCGTCGACGGGAACACGGTCGACGTCACCGTCTCGGGGCTGGGCACGCTCTCGAACCCGGTTCGGGACGCAGGGCGCTGAGCTTCCGCGTCACCGGTCCAGCGGTCAACGGCCCCGCGAGTCAACGCCCCAGCGCGGTCGCGGCGAGCTCGACGTCCTCGAGGTCGTTCCACAGGTGGAACGCGACCCGTGCACGGCCCGCCCGGCCCGATGCGGTGA
>NZ_JBFUCL010000395.1:0-3178 GCF_056405255.1 Agromyces sp. P1_H4
GATGCCGCGAGCACCGCGTCGGCCCCCGCCGCGATCGCCGGCGCGAAGTCCCCGACGGCGCCGGCGCCGCCCGACGCGATCACCGGCACACCGGCGAGCTCGTGCATCAACGCGGTGAGCTCGAGGTCGAAGCCCGCCTTGGTGCCGTCGGCGTCGATGGAGTTCACGAGCAGCTCCCCCGCGCCCAGCTCGATGGCCCGGCGCGCCCAGTCGAGCGCGTCGAGGTCGGTCTCGGTGCGGCCGCCGTGCGTGGTCACCACGAAGCCCGAGGCGGTGCGCGGCGAGCGCTTCACGTCGAGCGAGAGCACGCACACCTGCGCGCCGAACCGGTCGGCGATCTCGGCGATGAGTTCGGGCCGCGCGATCGCGGCGCTGTTCACGCCGATCTTGTCGGCGCCGTGGCCGAGGAGTCGCGCCACGTCCTCGGCCGAGCGCACCCCGCCGCCGACCGTCAGCGGGATGAACACCTGCTCGGCGACGCGCTGCACCATGTCGTACGTGGTGGAGCGGTCGTCGACCGTGGCGGTGACGTCGAGGAACGTCAGCTCGTCGGCGCCCTGGTCGGAGTAGCGCGCGGCGAGCTCGACGGGGTCGCCCGCGTCACGCAGGTTCTGGAAGTTCACGCCCTTCACGACGCGGCCGGCGGCCACGTCGAGGCACGGGATCACACGGACGGCGAGGGACATCCGCGCCTCACAACCGGGCCGCGTGGATGGCGCTGACGAGGATCGCCCGAGCCCCGAGCGAGTACAGCTCGTCCATGACGTGGTTCATGTCGACCCGCGGGATCATGACCCGCACGGCGACCCACTCGGGATCGTGGAGCGGCGAGACGGTCGGCGACTCGAAGCCCGGGGCGGCCTCGGTCGCTCGCTCGAGGTGCGCGACGGGCACGTCGTAGTCGAGCAGCACGTACTGGCGGGCCACGAGCACGCCCTGCAGGCGTCGAAGCAGGGTGTCGGCGCCGGGTCGCTCGACGCCCGAGCCGATGAGCACCGCCTCGGACTCGAGGATGACCGGGCCGAAGATCTCGAGGCCCGCCTGTCGGAGCGTCGAGCCCGTCGACACGACGTCGGCGACGGCATCCGCCACACCCAATCGCACCGCGGACTCGACCGCGCCGTCGAGCTTCACGAGCTTCGCGGTCACGCCGTGCCCGGCGAGGAAGTCGCCGACGAGGCCCGGATAGCTGGTGGCGACGCGCACGCCGTGGAGGTCGGCGAGCTCGGCGAATCCCCCGGCCGGACCGGCGAACCGGAACGTCGAGTCGCCGAAGCCGAGTGGGGCGATCTCGTTCGCCTCGGAGCCCGAGTCGAGCAGCAGGTCGCGGCCGGTGATGCCGACGTCGAGGGCGCCCGAGCCCACGTAGGTCGCGATGTCGCGCGGTCGGAGGTAGAAGAACTCGACCCCGTTGCGGGGATCGGCGGTGTGGAGGTCGCGCGGGTCACGGCGACCGGTGTAGCCGGCCTCCCACAGCATCTGGGCGGCGGTCTCGGCGAGCGAGCCCTTGTTGGGCACGGCGATTCGGAGCATTCCCTGGCTTTCGTGTCGACGGAGCTGATCGGTCATGGGGTCATGCGCGATCAGAGATGTCGGTACACGTCGGCCGGCGCGAGCCCCTTCGCGAGCATGAGCACCTGCAGGTGGTAGAGCAGCTGCGAGATCTCCTCAGCGGTCTCGTCGTCGCTCTGGTACTCGGCGGCCATCCAGACCTCGGCCGCCTCCTCGACGATCTTCTTGCCGATGGCGTGCACGCCGGCGTCGAGCTGACGAACCGTGCCGGAACCCTCAGGGCGGGTGCGGGCCTTGTCGCTGAGCTCGACGAACAGGTCGTCGAAGGTCTTCACCCGTCTAGGCTACCGGTGCGCGTGCGTGTGCGCCGACGCGGCGTCGCGCAGCGACGCGATGCGGTCGGCCGGCACGTCGCCGCCGAACACGGCCGATCCGGCGACGAACGTGTCGGCGCCGGCCTCGGCCGCGATGCCGATGGTGTCGGCCGTGATGCCGCCGTCGACCTGCAGCCACACGTCGAGGCCCGAGTCGCGCACGGCCTCGGCGACGCGCCGCAGCTTCGGCATCGTCTCGGGCATGAACGACTGGCCGCCGAACCCGGGCTCGACCGTCATGACCAGCACCTGGTCGAACTCGGGCAGCAGGTCGAGGTAGGGCGTGGCATCCGTGCCGGGCTTCAGGGCGATGCCCGCGCGGGCACCGATCTCGCGCAGCCGGCGCGCCAGCGCCACGGGTTCGCGCGCCGCCTCGGCATGGAACGTGACCGAGAAGGCACCGGCCTCGGCATACGAGGGCGCCCACCGGTCGGGGTCGTCGATCATGAGGTGCACGTCGAGCGGGATCGGCGAGACCTCCTGCAGGCGCTGCACCATCTGCAGCCCGAAGGTGAGGTTCGGCACGAAGTGGTTGTCCATGATGTCGACGTGCACGAGGTCGGCCGAGGAGATGCGCCCGAGCTCGTGCTCGAGGTTCGCCCAGTCGGCAGCGAGGATGCTCGGGTTGATCCGCGTCGTCATGCCGCCAGCCTAGCGATCGGCCTCGGCGGTCTCCGCGACGTCATCGGCATCGGCGTCGGTACGCTGCACCAGCGCGATGAACATGGCGTCGGTGCCGTGCCGGTGCGGCCACAGCTGCACGGTCTCGGGGTCGCCGGCGAGGTCGAGCGGATGCCGCGACAGCGCCTGCACGACGGCGTGGGTGTCGAGTTGCTCGACACGCCCACGCCAGCGCTCGAGCGCCGCCGTCAGGGTTCCGTGCGTCTCGCCGGTGTGCGGCGAGCAGGTCACGTACGCCAGGATGCCACCCGGGGCGAGCGCTCGCACCGCCGCGTCGAACAGCTCGCCCTGGAGCTTGGTCAGCTCGGCGACATCCGCCGGCGCCTTGCGCCATCTCGCCTCGGGGCGACGCCGCAGGGCGCCGAGGCCGGTGCACGGGGCGTCGAGGAGGATGCGGTCGAAGCCGCCTGGCGCGCCGAGTGCGCCGGCGTCGATCGCGCGGCCGTCACCGACGTGCACCTCGACCGGCGCGGGCACGCCGGCGAGGGCCTTGCGCACGAGTTCGGCGCGTGCGGGAACCATCTCGTTGGCCACCACGAGGGCCCCTGCGCCGAGCGCCTCGGCGGCGAGCACGGCCGTCTTCCCGCCCGGGCCCGCGCAGAGGTCGAGCC
>NZ_JBFUCL010000396.1:0-3153 GCF_056405255.1 Agromyces sp. P1_H4
CCCCCGAGTCGAGGAGGCTCCGGAACCGCCAGGCGCGATCCCAGCGCTCCTCCCCCACGTTCTCCATCCAGGTGCCCGCGACGAGGTCGGGCGAGCAGTGCCTGGGCTGCATCGCCGCGGTCACGCCGAGGTCGCGGAACCGCGGGAGGTCGTCGGGGTGCAGGCACTCGACGTGCACGATCCCGTGGCGCCGGTCGCGGGTTCCGTTCGCCCGGGCCGCGCCCTCGATCGCGTCGAGCGCGAGCCGGATGCCGGCGTCGCCCGTCGCGT
Organism: Agromyces sp. P1_H4; assembly: GCF_056405255.1. Lineage (NCBI taxonomy): Bacteria > Bacillati > Actinomycetota > Actinomycetes > Micrococcales > Microbacteriaceae > Agromyces > Agromyces sp. P1_H4. The sequence continues at coordinate 271 of NZ_JBFUCL010000396.1, forward strand.
GCGTGTGGGTCTGGAAGCCGAGCCGGTCGAGCTCGCGGATCACGGCACCGAGCTCACCGTCGGCGTAGCTCGGGCGGCCGCGCTGCCCCGGCCGGTTCGCGTAGTCCTCGAGCATGAGCGCCGTGTGCGGCTCGATCACGTCGTCGGCGTAGAGCTTGACCGGCCCGAGGCGCAGGCGGTCGCGCGCCGGCGCCGAGTCGACGGCGTCGCGGAGCTGCGCGCGGAACGCGGCATCCGCCCCCACCGGATGGAACAGCGCGGCGATCACGCGCGACGAGAGCGCCCCCTCGGCGAGCGCCCGCTCGAACAGCGGCAGCTCGGCGAGCGGAACCTGCGGCTCGACCACGGTGGTGATGCCGAGCGACGTCGCCATCCGCATGCTCGACCGGAGCTTGCGGTACCGGCGCTCGGGCGAGTACATCGGGATGTCGCGCTGCAGCTCCGCGAGCCCGGCCTGCGTCATGGCGCTGGTGTAGAAGTCGGTCACCCAGCCCGTCGGTTCACCGCTGACCGGATGCCGCTCGGGGCGACCCCAGGCGATGTCGCCGCCGTCGGCGATGCCGAGCACCCGAAGCGCCACCCGGTTCAGCCACACCGAGTGCTGGTCGTAGGTCGTCACGAAGACCGGACGGTCGGTGAGCCCGTCGAGGTCGGCGGCCTCGGGGCGGCGATCCTCGACGATGGAGTAGACGACGTTCTYGGCGCACACCCAGTCGAGGTCGGGTCGCCGGGCGGCGAAGTCCGCGATCCGGCGACGCACCTCGCCGAGGTCGTGCGCGCCCTCGAGGGTGACCGCGTCCTCGTCGAAGCCGAGCAGCAGGTGGTTGTGGCTGTCGATGATGCCGGGGGTCACCAGCCGGCCGGTGGCGTCGATCGTGCGGCGGCCGGTCGGGGCATCCGCCGCGCTGCCGACATAGCTGATGCGGTCGCCGGTGACGCCGACGGCCTCGGCCCACGGGGCGGCGGGGTCGAACGTGCGCACTCGGGCGCCGGTGATGAGCAGGTCGACGGTCATGCTGCGGGTCCGTCCGTCTCATCGCCCTCGGGGCCGACCAGGTGCAGGAGACCGGGGTGCGCACGCAGGTACAGGGCGTAGTAGAGGAAGCCGGCGGCCACGATGGCGAACGCGATGCCGAGGCTCAGCCACTGCGCCGGGTCGAGGATGCCGATGACGAAGATGGTCGCGATCGCGACGACGGCGAGCAGCGGCGGCACCGGCCAGAGCGGCATCCGGTAGGTGCCCGGCGCGGCTGCGGCGCTCCTGCGGCGAACCGCCAGCGCGGCCACGGCGATGAATCCGTAGCTGAACGCGAGGGTCGACCCCGTGGCGTTGAGCAGCACGTCGAACGGGATGAAGCAGGCGGCGAGCGCGAGCACTCCCATCACCACGGTGGCGACGACCGGCATCCGCGTCGCGTCCGAGACGCGGGCGAGCGGTGCGGCGATGCGCTCGGGCATGGCCCCGTCGCGGGCGGCGGCGAAGAGCAGGCGGCCCGACTGCAGGGCGATCGCGATGATCGCGTTGACGATGGCCAGGGCGATGGCGATGAGTACCGCGACCGTGACGCCGTCGCCGGCGCGCTCCGCCAGGAAGGACTCCACCGGCAGCGCGGCACCGAAGAGCTCCTCGAGCGAGGAGGCTCCGAGCAGCACGGCCGTGAGCGGCACGAGCTCGGCGACGACGGTGATGATCGCGCTCCAGAGCACGGCCCGCGCGATCGCACGCTTCGCGTTCTTGGTCTCCTCGGCGAAGTAGACCGCGCCGCCGTAGCCGTTGTACGAGAAGATGCCCTGCGTCACCGCGAGCACGAGGCCGGCGACGCCGAGCGGGGCGAGGCCGCCCGTCGCGACATCGAGCGCCTGCGGATCGAGCAGGTCGGTGAGCGGCCGCTCGACGTGCACGAGACCGAGTACCGCGAGCAGGGCGAGGGCGGCGAGCTCGAGGAACAGGAACGCGCCGGTGACCCAGGCGTTCGTGCGGATGTTGAAGCAGGCCGTCCCGGTGGCCAGCACGATCACGACCAGGGCGGTCACGAGCGGGTCGAGCCCCGCGATGGCGACGCCCAGGTAGTCGGCGACGCCGAGCGCGAAGATCGCGACGATGAGCGGCAGCGAGACGAGGCCGATGAAGAACACGGCGGATCCGGCCGCCGGGCCGAGCACGCGGCTCACCAGCGAGTAGTCGCCGCCGGCGATCGGATGGCGCGACGCGAGCTCGGCGTAGCAGAACGCGATGAGGAGGCTGATCACTCCCGCGAGCGCGAAACCCCAGAAGACGCCGGTGCCGTAGCCGGCGAGCGCGGCGCCCCCGAGGATGAACACGCTGGACGCGGGCGAGATGCCCGACAGCGTGATGAGGACGTTGCCGCCCACCCCGAGCGAGCGCGAGAGCTCGCCGCCGTGGGTGGTCATCGCGGCCGTGTCGAGGGTCGGAGTCGGGTTGTTCGCAGGCATGTGGTGGTCGCTCTCGGTCGGGGGTCCGATGCTGCTCGGAATTCTTCGACATCAGTGTCGAAGAATTCCAGAAGTGTGACATGGGGGTCGAGTAGTGTCAAGGACATGGCACGGCCGCGCAGACAGGAAGCGAGACGCGCCGCACTCATCGAGGCGACGTACGCGGCCGGCCGCCAGCACGGGCTGCGGTCGCTGTCGCTGACGGATGTCGCCGAGCAGGCCGGTCTCAGCCGCGGCGCGGTGCTCTACTACTACGAAGACCTCGACGCCCTGCTCGTCGAGGCGCATGGCGCCGGCGTCGAGCGGTTCTGCGACCAGCGCGACGCCACCGTCGCCGCACTCGACGACCCGCGCGACCGGCTCGGTGCGGCGATCGACGCCGGACTCCCGAGCGGACCCGACGACGCGCTCATGAGCCTGCTCTACGAG
>NZ_JBFUCL010000397.1:0-3145 GCF_056405255.1 Agromyces sp. P1_H4
AGCGAAGGCCGCCGCCGAAGCGGCCGCCGCCGCCGAAGCCGCCGAATCCTCCTCGGGGTCGTCGTCGAGCTCTTCGCGACCCGGTGCGCCGTCGAACCCGAGCGCGGCCCAGGCCATCGCCCGTGACATGCTGCTCGCCCGCGGCTGGGGCGACGACCAGTTCGGCTGCCTCGTCGAGCTGTGGAACCACGAGTCGGGCTGGAACGTCTACGCCTCGAACCCGAGCGGCGCCTACGGCATCCCGCAGGCCCTCCCCGGCAGCAAGAYGGCGACCGCCGGCCCCAATTGGCAGTCCGATCCCGCGACCCAGATCTCGTGGGGCCTCGGCTACATCACGGGCCGCTACGGCACCCCGTGCGGCGCGTGGGACTCGTTCAACTCGCAGGGCTGGTACTGATCCGGCTCCGGCCTCGCGCCGAGTGATCCTGAACGCCCCCGACGGTCCGCCGTCGGGGGCGTTCGCCGTTCAGTCCTCGTCGGCCGGAGCCGACAGGCGCAACTCCTCGAGGTCGATGCGCGCCTGCAGTCGTCGCAGGATGACGTCGTCGATGCGCCGGTCGTGCCGGAGCGCCAGGAGCGCGGCGCGCTTCGCCGGCAGGATGGCCAGGTGCAGCGCGTCCTCCTCGTCGCGCGCGCTCGCGTCACGGACGGCGGCCTCCGGACGGCCGTCCTCCCGGTGGATGAGCTGCAGCCGATCCTCGTAGGAGGTGCGCAGGCCGTCGACGATCGGACCGCTCGTGCCGAGCTCACCCGCTGCGACGGGAAGCGCCTCCAGCGCGGCACGGAGCATCGCCTGCTCGCCGAGGAGCTCCTCGTCGAACTCGCGCGGGTCGCGCGCGAGTCCCGACCACCGCACGACGGCCGGGAGCGTCAGCCCCTGCACGACGAGCGTGAAGAGGATCACGACGAACGTCACCGCGATCACGAGGTCGCGGCCGGGCAGCGGTGCGCCGTCCGAGGTCTGCTGCGGGAGGGCCAGCGCGGCGGCGAGCGACACGGCGCCGCGGAATCCGGCCCAGCTGATCGGGAACCGCTGGCGGAAGCCCACCCGCCGCGTGCGCTGCACCGGCCGGCGGTCGACGAGGCGGATCAGGTAGGGCGTGGTCACGCCCCAGAGCAGTCGCACCGCCATGACCCCGATGGCGCACGCCAGCCCGAAGAGCACGGCGCTCGGCCAGTCGGCGCCGAGTCCGTCGACCACGGGCTTCAGCTCGAGCCCGATGAGCACGAACAGGGCGCCGTTCAGCACGTAGCTCGCCAGCTGCCAGAAGCCGAACGTCTGCGCACGCGTCGCCGCCGTGATGATGCGCGGACCGACCTGGCTGATGACGAGGCCGCAGACGACCACGGCGACGACGCCGGATGCCCCGACCAGCTCGGCCGGCAGGTACGCAACGAACGGGGTGAGCACACTGAGGGTGCCGCCGAGCAGCCGGTCGCCGCGGAAGAGCTTCCGCACCTGGTAGGCGGCGAATCCGATCGCGAGCCCGATGCCGATGCCGACCGCATAGGCGTACAGGAACTGCACCGAGAGGCTGCCGGCCGTGATCGACGCGCCCGCGGTGGCCGCCCCGACCGCGACCGAGTACAGCACCAGGGCGGTCCCGTCGTTCAGCAGGCTCTCGGCTCGCAGGATCGTGCCCTGCCGGCGGGGGAGGCGTCGCACGACCGCGGCCACCGCCGTGGCATCCGTGGGCGACAGGATGGCACCGAGCGCGAGCGCCATCGGCCACGGCAGGCCGAACGACGAGGCGAGCCACGCGATCGCGAATGCCGTGATGAAGACGAGTCCGACCGCCAGCAGCACGATGACCCGGAGGTTGTCGCGGATCTCGCGGAGCGAGGTGTTCAGCGACTCCCAGTAGAGCAGCGCGGGGAGGAACAGCAGCAGCACGAGCTCGGGCGGCAGTTCCACGTGGATGCCGGGCACGAAGCTCAGCGCCGCACCCGCGAGCAGCAGGATGAGGGGTGCCGGCACGGGCACGCGCTGCGCGAGCATCCCGCCGCCGAGGATGGTGGCGCCGAGCACCACCACGAGGATCAGGCCTTCCATGTGCGCTCCTCCATCGGGTTCGAGGTCCAATGTAGGGGAGCGGGCGGAGGCGGTCGCGTGTCAAGCGCCTGCACGCGGCATCCGCCCTCGATAGCCTGACGGCATGGCCGATGAGCAGACGAAGACCGCCGGGGGAGGGCCGTTCGCGGGGCTCATCGCGTGGGGCAAGAGGGTCACGGCGTGGGCGCTCGCGACGCGGGCCGTGCGGGCGTGGTTCATCTACCTCGAGCACCACGGCCCGATGCTCGCCGACAGCATCACCTACCGCACCCTCTTCTCCGTGTTCGCCGGGGTGTTCCTCGGCTTCGCGATCGGCGGGGTGTGGCTCTCGGGTCAGCCCGACGCGATGCAGGCCATCGTGACGACGCTCGACGCCGCCATTCCCGGGCTCATCGGCGAGGACGCGCTCATCGACCCGGCCGACCTGATCCAGCCGCTCACCCTGAGCCTCACCGGGATCCTCGCCCTGGTCGGCCTCATCGGTGCGGCCATGGGCGCGGTCGGGTCACTGCGCATCGCGTTCCGCACCCTCGCCGACCAGCCCGACGACCAGACCTTCTTCGTCTGGGTGATGGGGCGCGACCTGCTGCTCGCCATCGGATTCGGCGCGGCGCTCACGGCGGCGGCCTTCGTGACCTTCTTCAGCACCACCGCGGTCGACACCATCCTCGGCTGGTTCGGCGCGTCGCAGACGGACGCCACCTCGGAGGTCGTCACCCGGGTCATCTCCACCGCGGTCATCTTCGCCATCGACACGGTGGTGATCGCGGCGATGTTCCGGATCCTGTCGGGCGTCAGGCCGAGCGCCCGGTCGCTGTGGGCCGGTGCGCTCCTCGGCGGCGTCGGCCTCACCGTGCTGCAGGTGCTCTCGAGCCTCTTCGTCGCCGGCGCGACCAGCAATCCGCTGCTCGCCTCGTTCGGCTCGCTCATCGCCCTGCTGCTCTGGTTCAACCTCTCGAGCCAGGTGATCCTCATCGTCGGGTCGTTCATCGTCGCGGCCGTCGACGAGGAGCACGACCGCGTCCGCGCTCGCTACGGCGCGTCGACGCTCGCTCTGCGGCGCCTCCAGCGCGCCGAACGGCGGGCGACGGA
>NZ_JBFUCL010000398.1:0-3139 GCF_056405255.1 Agromyces sp. P1_H4
AGCCGAGTGCGCTGCGGCCCCGCCCGCCCGTCATTCGCCCGGGTAGCGCAGCCCGATCTGCTCGCGGATGGCGTCGAGGGTGCCCATGATGGCGACGGTCTCGTCGATCGTGAGGAGGTCGYCGCGGAGGTTGCCCTCGGCGACCAGTCGCTCGACGGCCTCGGCCTGGAAGTGCATGCCCCGGCCGGTGACCTCGGAGCGAAACTCCTCGACGACGGTGCCGTCGGCGGCGACCACGCGGAAGGAGGTCGGCGTGTACCAGACGTGGTCGATCTCGATCCGGGCGAGGGTACCGAGCACGGCCGCGGTGTTCGGGCCGAGGGTGTCGCTCGCCGACAGGATCGACGCGACGCGGCCGCCGTCGTACCCGAGGAGGTTGGCGATCTGCGCGTCGGCGCCCGTGTCCTTGAACGTCGCCGTCGACTGGATGGTGCGCGGCGCGCCGAACAGGTCCCACGAGAACGACACCGGGTAGATGCCGAGGTCGAGGAGCGCCCCGCCACCGAGCTCGAGCGCGTTGATGCGGTGCGTCGGGTCGTCGGAGAGCTTCTGCGTGTGGTCCGCGATGAGCGTGCGCACCTCGCCGAGCRTGCCGTCGGCGATGATCTGCCGGATGCGCGCCATGTGCGGCAGGTACCTCGTCCACATGGCCTCGAGGACGAGCAGCCCGCGCTCGCTCGCCAGGTCGGCGAGCTCCTGCGCCTCGCGGGCGTTCACCGTGAACGGCTTCTCCACGAGCACGTGCTTGCCGGCCTCCAGGACCATGCGCGCCGTGGTGACGTGGAGGGGATGCGGCGTCGACACGTAGACCACGTCGACCTCGGGGTCGGCGACGAGGGCCTCGTAGCTCGGATGCGCGGTCGGGATGTCGAACTCCGCGGCGAAGGCGTCAGCGGACTCCTGGGAGCGCGAGCCCACGGCCTGCACCGTGAATCCGTTGAGCTTCAGGTCGTGGGTGAAGGCATGGGCGATGCCACCCGTCGCGAGGATGCCCCAGCGCAGTCGTTCCGTCATGGCGCAAGCCTAGCGGCGGCCTCGACGGCCGGGCGGCGCGTCCGTGACGGGGTGGGATGCCCGCACCCCCGCACCCGCGAGCCGTCGAGTCAAGGGATTGATCGGGTCGGAAGCGTGCACTACCTGTGGAGTATGGAGCGGATCTACTATGCGGGCGACCATTTCCTCACCGGCACGGAGATCGCACAGGCCCTCGTCGCCTATGCGGCCGCGTTGGCGACGCGCAGCGCGGCGGGCACCATCGACATCCCGGTCAGACACGAGGACGACGGCAGCCTCAGTCGGGTGCGCTTCCTGGTCGGTCCGGCCAGCCAACTCGTGACCGAACGGGTCGATCCGGAGGGCTACGAGGAGATCGAGGACGCCGAGATCGTCGCGCGGCTGCAGGCACTCACCGCCGAGCTCGCGCCGATGCATCCGGTGCCGAATCATGCGGCCGATCGCGAGTCGTCCGTCGACTACGACTGGACCGATGAGGTCTGAGGGCCGGATGGAGTCCGAGCCCGCCTAGGACGTGCCCACCGTGCCCTCGCCGTCGGGCTGGGGGCCGGGCGGCTCGTCGGGAACCGGCATGAGGGCGACCGGAATGCCCGGCCCGATCAGCAGCTCAGCGGGCTGAGGCCGCCCCTCGCCGTGGTTGACCGTGATCCAGACGGCGCGCCCGTCGCGGTTCGCCTGCTCGATCGCGGCCTTCATGGCCTCGAAGTCCTCTTCGCCGATGGAGAAGTCGCGACCCGCGTAGATGATCTGGATGCGCTTCACGGCTCCCGCTCTCCGCTGGGGACGACGTCGTCGGGTTCGGGGATCAGGTGCAGGCCGCTCGGCGAGTTCGCGGCACTCATGAGCACCTCGATCCAGGCTCGATTGATCGACGGTTGGCGCCCGCCCGCGTACTTGAACGACAACGGGATGGCCGGATGGATCCACAGTGCGCTCCGCCCGTCGCCGACCGCCGGATCGTCTCGCCAGCTGAAGGTGAACGACTCGCCGCGCCGGAGCTTCGCAGCGATCACGAGTTGGAGATGGGCGAGCACGCGGTCGTCGAAGTCGACGGTCAACGTGGAATCGTAGGTGAGCTTGCCCACCGTGCCTCCCTCCTCGGCGCCGCCGCTCGATCGGGTCATCGACGTGCTCGTTTCCCCGCAAGGATAGTGCGAGGGGTGTTTCGCCGCCCCCCCTTGACGAGGACGCTCCCGTCCCGCATGGGGCGCCGAGGCTGCGCCCCGAACTGGGACAGGCGGCCGTCGCCGGACCGCACTACCATCCGTGCATGACAACGCTGTCGAGAACCCGGCGTCTCACGACGCTCGCCAGCGCATCGATCCTCGTCGCCTCGGCGACCCTCTTCGGTGCTCTCCCCGCGATGGCCGCCCCCGGTGGCCAACCCGGACCCCCGTCGGCCGACAAGGCCGCATACGCCGCACTTGGCGACTCCTACGCGGCGGGCGTGGGCGGCGGCGACTACCTGGACGCGTGCCTCACCAGCCCGAACGGCTACGCGGCCGACCTCGCCTCCGACCCCGGACTCACCGTGCACGCATCGCTGCGCGGATGCGTCGGCGCCACGGTCGACGACGTCGTGGCGACGCAGCTCGGCGGCCTGGACCTCCGCACGCGGCTGGTCACCCTGACCGTGGGCGCCAACGACCTCGGGCTCGACACCGTCACGACGGCATGCCTGCTCGGCACCGTCGAGCAGTGCGCCGCCGCCGTCGCCGCCGCCCAGGCGAACCTCCCGATGCTGGCGTCCGACCTCGCCGGCGCACTCGCCGCGATCCGCACGGCCGCTCCGAAGGCCACCGTGCTCGTGACCGGCTATCCGCTGCTGCTCGATCCGGCCGTCCCGCAGGCGGGCGTGGTGAACGCGGGCGTCGTGGCGCTCAATGCCGTGATCCAAGGCGTCGTCGCCGCCGCCGGTCCGGGGTTCGTCTATGTCGACGTGACCGACGACTTCGCCGGCCACGGCCTCGGATCCGCGAGCCCGTGGATCGTCGCACCGCCGAACGCCGACGCGTTCCATCCGAACCCGGCCGGGTACGACGCCTACGCGGCGGCCATCCGCGCCGCCCGATGATCGGCGCACTCTCGCCGGCCGCGGGCCGGCGCCGCGTCGTGCTCGCGGCTG
>NZ_JBFUCL010000399.1:0-3075 GCF_056405255.1 Agromyces sp. P1_H4
CCCTCGGAGCTCGTGCAGGGCATGAGCTTCGCCGACTCCTACGCCTACCTCGACGACTGGGTGCTGCAGGGCCTGCGCGCCATCGGCATCGAGGCGACGTACCAGCCGCTCAACGACATCGCGAGCCCGCTCGGCAAGATCGGCGGCGCCGCGCAGAAGCGACTCGGCTCGGGCGGCGTGCTGCACCACGTGACCATGTCGTACGACCTCGACAACGCCAAGATGCTCGAGGTGCTGCGCATCGGCCGCGAGAAGATCAGCGACAAGGGCATCGCCTCGGCCGCCAAGCGCGTCGACCCGCTGCGGTCGCAGACCGGGCTCAGCCGCGCCGCCATCATCGAGAGCCTGAAGCAGACCTTCGCCGGCCTGTACGGCGCGACGCCCGGCACGGTATCGGCCGACGAGCTCGCCGAGGCCGAGGCGCTCGTGGAGTCGAAGTTCGCGACCCGCGAGTGGCTCTACCGCGTGCCCTGAGCGAGCGGATGCCGCACAGCGCCCTCCGTTGAGCTGCCGAACTGTCTCGATCGGCGGATATACGATCGGGCGCGCCGGCCTGCAGGCGAGAACCGCGGCGTGGCGGATCGTATATCCGCAGAGTGTGACGGATGCCGCGGGCGCGGGCTGTGGGCGGGCGCGAGGAAGGCTCATCGTCGCCGGGTAGACTCGCCGGGTGGATTGGTGGATCTGGCTCGGCATCGCCGTGCTCGTCGTGGGCTTCGTGTGGCTCGCGGTGCGGCGCGGCTGGATCGACCTGTCCGACAAGACCCGTCGCGGCGGTGGCGGTGGCGGCGTCATGATGATCGGCGACGAGGTCTTCGCCCCGCGCAAGCACGAGGCCCAGGTGGAGCTCGACCGCCAGAGCCGCCTGCCCGCGCCGGCCCCGGTGCCCGGCGACGGCGACCAGGGCATCGCGTTCGCGGCGGCGGATGCCGACGACGACGACCCCGACCGGTTCCGGGGCCGCATCCGGCTCGACGTCGACCGCGGCTGACCGCCTGACGGGCTGACCGCCTGACGGGCTGCCCTCCTGACGGGCTGCCCTCCTGAGCTCGGGCGGCTCAGCGCCCCGCGAGCGCCCGCGACGCCACCACGGCGACGATGGCGAGGGCGCCGAGCCCCGCTGCGGCGAACGCCGCGAGCACGAGGTTCGACCCGTCGTCGAAGAGGCCGCCGAGCGTCGCGCCGAGGGCGATGCCGCCGTTGAAGAAGACGACCATGAGCGCGCTCGCCGTGCCGCGCAGCGCGGGTGAGGCCACGCCGAGCAGGCGCGACTGCAGCATCGCGGGCAGTCCGCCGATCGCGAGGCCCCAGACCAGGAGTCCGGCGATGACGGCCGGGGTGCTCTGCGGCGCGAGGCCGAGGACGGCCAGCGCGACCGCGAACAGCACGGTCATCGTGGCGAGGGAGGCGACGGGCCAGCGGTCGGCCGTGAGGGCCGCGGCGACGAGCCCGCCGATCCCGGCCACGCCGAACCCGAGCAGCAGCGGCCCGACCCAGGCTGCGGGAAGGCCGGCGACCTCCGTGAGGTAGGGCGAGATGTAGGTGAAGAGCGTGAAGCTCGCCGCCGCCGTGAGCGTGCAGGCGACGGCCGCTGCCAGCACCGGCCGGATCGAGCGGTCGACCCGACGGCCTCGGACCGCTCCGGCTGAGCCCGCGGCATCCGCAGGGCTCGACGCTGCCCCCGGCGACGACGGAAGCCGGAGCCGGATGACCACCGCGATCAGCGCGAGCGCCAGCGCGAGTGCGCCGAACACGAGCCGCCAGTCGGCCACCTGTCCCACGACCGTTCCCAGGGGGATGCCCGCGACGGTGGCACCCGAGGCGCCGGCGCTCACGATCGCGACGGTGCGCCCTGCTGCGCTCGCCGGCACGAGCGACGTGGCGTAGACCATGACGACCGACCAGAACGCACCGTGCGCCATCGCCGCGATGATTCGCGACGCGAGCGCGAACTCGTACCCGGGTGCGATGGCGGTGAGCGTGTTGGCGACCGCCATCACCGCGAGCGCGCCGACGATGAGGGTGCGGCGATCGACGCGGGCGGTGAGCCGCACGATCGGCAGGCTCGCCACGATGATCGTGACCGCCCAGAGCGACACGAGCAGGCCGATCGACGACGGCGAGACGCCGAAGTCGGCGCTCATCGCGGGCAGCAGCCCGGCGGGAACCATCTCGACGGTGACGGTCGCGAACACGGCGAACGCGAGGGTGAGGAGCGCGAACCACGGCGTGCGCTGCCCCGACGCGACAGCCGGCTGGAGGGTGGTGGTTTCCGTCATACCGCGAGGCTAGACTTTGACATCTATGTGAAGGTCAAGCGGTCTGGAGCATCCCATGAGAATCGGCGAACTGTCGCAGCGCACGCAGGTGCCGACCCGCATGCTGCGGTACTACGAGGAGCAGGACCTGCTCCGATCCGACCGGCAGGCCAACGGGTATCGCGACTACCCCGAGTCGGCCGTCGCGCAGGTCGAGCTGGTGCGCGGGCTCATCTCGTCCGGCCTGCCCACTCGGCTGATCAAGACGATGCTCCACATGGAGGGCGTGCAGGGCGAGGAGCTCGCGCGCACCTGCACCCGCAACCTCGCCGAGGATCTCGCGCAGGAGCTCGAGACGCTCGAGTCGAAGATCGCGTGCCTCACGCGCAGCCGCGACACCGTTCGCAGCTTCCTCGCGCGCACGCGTCACGCCGAGGTGCTCGGCGACGCCAGGGCCGTGCTCGGCACCGTCGCCTGAAGCGCGCCGCTCGGCCCGCGCGGCCTGGCCGGGAACGCTCCGCCCACCCTCACGACGCCGACGAGGTCGGACACCCGAGCTGGTCGGCGACCGCGCGCATCGCCGCAGCCGCCTTGGGCACCGTCATGAGCGCGTTGCCGCCCACGATGTGCAGGCCGTAGGCGTCTTCGAGAGCCACGAACGTCATCGCCAGTTGGTCGTCTGGCAACCGGGGTGAGAACACGCCGGCGGCGCGGCCGGCGGCGAAGATGCGCGTGTAGGTCTCCACCTGGCGCAGGTACAGCTTCTGCACGAGCTCGTCGTGCAGCTCGGAGTTGCCGGCGAGCACGTCGAACTCGT
>NZ_JBFUCL010000400.1:0-3058 GCF_056405255.1 Agromyces sp. P1_H4
AAGTTGACCACGCAGAGGAGCGGCCGGCGGTCGCGGTCGTAGCGGATGAACGCGATCACGTTCTCGTTCGCCGCGCCGCCTTCGATCCACTCGAACCCCGAGGCGTCGTCGTCGAGCTGCCACAGCGCCGCGGTCTCGCGGTAGGTGCGGTTCAGCGCGCCCACGAACTCGGCGAGCTGGCGGTGCGAGGGCTGGTCGAGGATCCACCAGTCGAGGCCGCGCTCCTCGCTCCACTCCGAGAGCTGGCCGAACTCCTGGCCCATGAAGAGCAGCTGCTTGCCCGGGTGCGCCCACATGTACGACAGGTAGGCGCGCACGTTGGCGAGCTGCTGCCAGTGGTCGCCCGGCATCTTGCGGATGAGCGAGCCCTTGCCGTGCACGACCTCGTCGTGGCTGATGGGCAGCACGAAGTGCTCGCTGAACGCGTAGAGGAACGAGAAGGTGAGGTCGTGATGATGGTGCGCGCGGTACATCGGGTCCTTCGAGATGTACTGCAGCGTGTCGTGCATCCAGCCCATGTTCCACTTGAAGCCGAACCCGAGGCCCCCCGACGACGTGGGCGCGGTCACGCCCGGCCACGACGTCGACTCCTCGGCGATCATGACGATGCCGGGGTTGCGCTTGTACGCCGTCGCCGTGGCCTCCTGCAGGAACGAGATGGCTTCGAGGTGCTCGCGGCCGCCGTACTGGTTCGGCAGCCACTCGCCGTCCTCGCGGGAGTAGTCGAGGTAGAGCATCGAGGCGACGGCGTCGACGCGGAGCCCGTCGACGTGCATCTCCTCGAGCCAGAACAGCGCGTTGGCGACGAGGAAGTTGCGCACGCGCGGGTTGCCGAAGTCGAAGACGTAGGTGCCCCAGTCCTTCTGCTCACCACGACGGGGGTCGGGATGCTCGTACAGCGGCTCGCCGTCGAACCGCGCCAGCGCCCAGTCGTCCTTCGGGAAGTGGCCCGGAACCCAGTCCATGATCACGCCGATGCCGGCCCGGTGCAGCCGGTCGATGAGGTACTTCAGGTCGTCGGGGCTGCCGAATCGCGAGGTGATCGCGTAGTAGCCGGTCACCTGGTAGCCCCACGATCCGCCGAACGGATGCTCCGCCAGCGGCATGAACTCCACGTGCGTGTACCCGAGCCAGTCGAGGTACTCGATCAGCTCGTCGGCGACGTCGCGGTAGCCGCGACCCGGGCGCCACGACCCGAGGTGCAGCTCGTACGTGCTCATCGGGCGCTCGTGCGGATTCGTGACCGCGCGCTGCGACATCCACTCGCCGTCGCCCCATTCGTATGAGCTGACGCTCACGACCGACGCCGTCGACGGGGCGATCTCGGCCTGCCTGGCCATCGGGTCGGCCTTCATGATCCAGTGCCCGGCCGGGGTCAGGATCTCGAACTTGTAGATGGTGCCGGGCTCGAGTTCGGGCACGAACAGTTCCCACACGCCCGTGCCGCCCATGCTCCGCATCGCGTGCCCGGCGCCGTCCCAGCGGTTGAACTCGCCCACGACGCGCACCGCGCCGGCGCGCGGCGCCCAGACGGTGAACGACGTGCCGCGCACGCCGCCGCCGACGCCCCAGTGCTCGCGGTGATGCGCGCCCAGCACCTGCCAGAGCTGCTCGTGCCGGCCCTCGCCGATGAGGTGCAGGTCGAGCTCGCCGATCGTGGGCGCGAACCGGTAGGGGTCCTCGCTCGTCCACTCGTCGTCGCCGTAGCGGGCGCGGATGAGGTAGTCGACGGGGCCGAAGTCGCCGGCTCCCGCCCAGATGCCGTGCCCCACGTGCTGCAGCGGCAGCACGTCCCCGCCGTCGAGCAGCGCGTCGACGCGGTCGGCGAGCGGCCGCCGCGTGCGGATGACCGTGTGCACGCCGGGCGTGCCGGCCAGCTCGAAGCCGTGCTGGCCGAGCACCGAGTGCGGATCGGCGTGTCGTCCCTCCGCGACGGCGACGAGCTGCGCGTCGTCGACCGCGGGGCCCGCCTGCGGCATCCGCTCAGTCATCGCTGCCTCGCACCACGTGGAGGATGTGCGCCGGTCGCGTGAAGGCGTCGAGACGCACGTAGTTGGCGTCGCCCCAGTCCCAGCGATCACCGGTGACGAGGTCTTCCACCTCGAAGCGGATGCCGGGGGTGAGCCCGATGGCGGCGAGATCGAGGTGCACGGTGGTCTCCCTCACGGAGTGCGGGTCGACGTTCGCGACCACGATGACGGTGTCGTCGCGCCCGTCGGGCGTGAACCGGCCCGGGAGGTGCTTGGAGTACACGACCACGGCGTCGTCCTCGCTGGCGTGGAAGCGGATGTTGCGCAACTGTCCGAGCGCGGGGTGCGCGGCGCGGATCGCGTTGAGGATGCCGAGGTACAGGGCGAGCGAGCGGCCCTCGGCCTCGGCGGCCGCGAAGTCGCGTGGCTTGTACTCGTACTTCTCGTTGTCGATGGCCTCCTCGGCACCCGGCCGGGCCACCGACTCGAAGAGCTCGAAGCCCGCGTAGACGCCCCACGTGGGCGCCGCGGTGGCGGCGATCGTCGCGCGCACCGTGAACGCGGCCGGGCCGCCGAACTGGAGGTACTCGGTGAGGATGTCGGGCGTGTTCACGAACAGGTTCGGCCGCATGAAGTCGGCCGTCTCCTGCGACACCGAGGTGAGGAACTCCTCCAGCTCCTCCTTGGTGTTGCGCCACGTGAAGTAGGAGTAGGACTGCTGGAAGCCCGCCATGGCGAGCGCCTGCATCATCGCCGGGCGGGTGAACGCCTCGGCGAGGAACACCACGTCGGGGTCCTCGGCGTTGACGGCGCCGATGAGCCGCTCCCAGAACATGAGCGGCTTCGTGTGGGGGTTGTMGACGCGGAAGATCTTCACGCCCTGCTTCATCCAGTGCCGCACGATGCGCAGCACCTCGACGAAGATGCCCTCGGGGTCGTCGTCGAAGTTCACCGGATAGATGTCCTGGTACTTCTTCGGCGGGTTCTCGGCGTAGCGGATGGTGCCGTCGGGCAACTGCGTGAACCAGTCGGGATGCTCCGCCACCCATGGGTGATCGGGGGAGGCCTGCAGCGCGAGGTCGAGGGCG
>NZ_JBFUCL010000401.1:0-3046 GCF_056405255.1 Agromyces sp. P1_H4
MCTCGAGGGTGCCGACACTCCCGGCAAGGTGCGCTCGCTCGTCGCCAAGGCGATGACCCCCGATCCGTCGGATGCCTCGACCCCGCGGGTCGCCGCGGTCTGCGTGTACGGCGACATGGTGCCGTACGCCGTCGACGCGCTCGGCGCCGCCCACGGCGACCCCGATGACGGGCTCATCTCGGTCGCGGCCGTCGCGACGGCGTTCCCGAGCGGCCGCTCGTCGCTCGACATCAAGCTCGCCGACACGGCAGAAGCCGTCGCCGCCGGTGCCGACGAGATCGACATGGTCATCGACCGCGGCGCGTTCCTCGCCGGTCGCTACGGCCTCGTCTTCGACCAGATCGCCGCGGTGAAAGAGGCATGCCGCCGCGCCGACGGCACGAGCGCCAGCCTCAAGGTGATCCTCGAGACCGGCGAGCTCGTCACCTACGACAACGTGCGCCGCGCCTCGTGGCTCTCGATCCTCGCCGGCGGCGACTTCATCAAGACGTCGACGGGCAAGGTCCAGCCCGCGGCGACGCTGCCCGTCACGCTCCTCATGCTCGAGGTCGTGCGCGACTGGCACCTGCTCACCGGCCAGCGCATCGGCGTGAAGCCCGCGGGCGGCATCCGCACCTCGAAGGACGCGATCAAGTACCTCGTGACCGTGGCCGAGACCGTCGGCGAGGAGTGGCTCGTGCCGCACCTGTTCCGCTTCGGCGCGTCGAGCCTCCTCAACGACGTGCTGCTGCAGCGCCAGAAGATGACCACCGGACACTACTCCGGCCCCGACTACGTGACGATCGACTGAGACGAGAACGACGAACATGAGCTTCCTCGACTACGCACCGGCACCCGAGTCGCGGGCGATCCTGTCGCTCCGCGACCAGTACGGCCTCTTCATCGACGGCGAGTTCGTCGACGGCCGCGGCGCGCCCTTCCAGACCATCTCCCCGGCGACCGAAGAGCGCATCGCCGAGATCTCCAGCGCCAACCAGGCCGACGTCGACGACGCGGTCGCCGCGGCTCGCCGTGCCTACGACCGCACGTGGTCGCGCATGAGCGGCCGCGACCGGGGCAAGTACCTCTTCCGCATCGCACGGCTGGTGCAGGAGCGCGCCCGCGAGCTCGCCGTCGCCGAGTCGCTCGACAACGGCAAGCCCATCAAGGAGTCGCGCGACGTCGACGTGCCGCTCGTCGCCGCGTGGTTCTTCTATTACGCCGGCTGGGCCGACAAGCTCGACCACGCGGGCCTCGGCGCGAATCCCCGCTCGCTCGGGGTGGCCGCGCAGGTCATCCCGTGGAACTTCCCGCTGCTCATGCTCGCGTGGAAGATCGCCCCGGCGCTCGCGGCCGGAAACACCGTCGTGCTGAAGCCCGCAGAGACCACGCCGCTGTCGGCGCTCATCTTCGCCGAGATCCTCCAGCAGGCCGACCTGCCTCCCGGCGTCGTGAACATCATCACCGGCGCGGGCGACACCGGCGCGGCGCTCGTCGCGCACGACGGCGTCGACAAGGTCGCGTTCACCGGCTCCACCGCGGTGGGTCGTGCGATCGCCAAGCAGGTCGCCGGCACCGACAAGAAGGTCACCCTCGAGCTCGGCGGCAAGGCCGCGAACATCGTCTTCGACGACGCGCCCATCGACCAGGCCATCGAGGGCATCGTCAACGGCATCTTCTTCAACCAGGGCCACGTCTGCTGCGCCGGCTCGCGGCTCCTCGTGCAGGAGAACGTGCACGACGAGGTCGTCGAGCGCCTGAAGCTGCGCCTCTCGACGCTGCGCCTCGGCGACCCGCTCGACAAGAACACCGACATCGGCGCGATCAACTCGAAGGAGCAGCTCGAGCGCATCCGCGAGCTGTCCGACATCGGCGTGGCCGAGGGCGCCGAGCGCTGGAGCGCGCCGTGCGTGATCCCCGAGAACGGGTTCTGGTACGCGCCGACGATCTTCACCAACGTGCAGACGTCGAGCCGCATCGCCCGTGAGGAGATCTTCGGGCCGGTGCTCTCGGTGCTCACGTTCCGCACCCCGGCCGAGGCGATCGCGAAGGCGAACAACACGCCCTACGGCCTGTCGGCCGGCATCTGGAGCGACAAGGGCAGCCGCATCCTCGCCGTCGCCGACGAGCTGCGCGCCGGCGTGATCTGGGCGAACACGTTCAACCGCTTCGATCCGGCGAGCCCGTTCGGCGGCTACAAGGAGTCGGGCTACGGCCGCGAGGGCGGTCGCCACGGCCTCGCCGCCTACCTGTCGCCGACGCCCATCGGCCAGGGCGCCACCCGGCAGAGCCTCGCCGCTCCGGCCACGACGAAGCCCATCGAGACCGCGGATGCCGCGCCCAAGCGCACCCGCCGGAGCACGCAGCGCCGAGCAGCCGACACCACCACGAAGGGATCGAAGCGATGACCCGCCTCGCCGTGCCGAAGACGTACAAGCTCTACATCGGCGGCGCGTTCCCCCGCAGCGAATCCGGCCGCACCTACGAGGTGCTGCGTGCCGACGGCGCGTTCCTCGCCAACGCCGCGAAGGCGTCGCGCAAGGACGCCCGTGACGCGATCGTCGCCGCGCGCGGCGCGGTGGCGTCGTGGAGCGGCGCGACCGCGTACAACCGTGGCCAGGTGCTCTACCGCATCGCGGAGCTCCTCGAGGGCCGTCGCGCGCAGTTCGTCGCCGAGATCGAGGAGGCCGAGGGCGTGTCGCGCGCGACGGCCGAGGCGCAGGTCGACGAGTCGATCGATCGCTGGGTCTGGTACGCGGGCTGGGCCGACAAGTTCGCCCAGGTCGCCGGCAACGCCAACCCGGTCGCCGGGCCGTACTTCAACATCTCGGTGCCCGAGCCCACGGGCGTCGTGGCGATCGTCGCGCCGCAGGACAGCTCGCTGCTCGGGTTCGTGTCCGCCGTCGCCCCGGCACTCGTCGCCGGCAACGCCGTCGTGGTCGTGGCGAGCGAGCGGTTCCCCCTCTCGGCGATCAGCCTCGCCGAGGTGCTCGCCACCAGCGACGTGCCGAAGGGCGTCGTGAACGTGCTCACGGGCTCGCCCGCCGAGATCGCGCCGTGGCTCGCG
>NZ_JBFUCL010000402.1:0-3033 GCF_056405255.1 Agromyces sp. P1_H4
GGGCGACGAGTCGCGGCTCCGCGAACTCCTCGAGCCGCTGCTGTCGCTCCCGTCGGTCACCGAGGTGTCGCTCGGACCGGTGGCCTACGGCGACCTGCTCGAAGACGCACCGCCCGGAAGGCCGCCGTTCGTGTTCGTCGGCGGCAACGGGTTCGTGCCCGACCTCTCCGACGAGGCGCTCGAGGCGTTCGCCCGGGTCTACGACCGCGAGGTGCCCACCATGGTGCTGCTGCGCGCCCTCGGAGGCGCGTTCGGTCGGGTGGCCCCCGATGCCACCGCGATCGCCCATCGCGACGCCGAGTCGCTCCTCATCGTGAACGGCGTGCTCCAGCCGGACGCCACCCCCGAGCAGGTGGCCGCCGCCAAGGCCGGCAGCGATGCCGCGCTCGCCTACACGAGCGGAACCTACGGCAACTTCTCCGCCGAATACAGCGACGCCGTGACCGCGTCGATGTATCCGCCGCACACGCTCGAACGCCTGCGTCGCATCAAGGCCGAGTTCGATCCGGGCAACGTGTTCCGGCGCAACCACAACGTCACGCCGGCTCGCTGAGCGAGGCGCGCGTCAGGCGAGCGTGAGCAGCGCGCGTCAGGCGAGCGTGAGCAGCATCGTGTCGGAGCCGCCGTTGCGTCCGACCGTGCGGAAACCCGCCCGTTCATAGAGATGGCGGGCGCGGTTGCCGTCCTCGACGCTCAATGAGATCCCGCGCAGGGCCCGGCGCCGCGCCTCGTGGACGACAGCGTCGAGCACGGCGGCGCCCAAGCCGCGCCCGCGGCGCCCCGGGAAGGTGGTGATGCTCAGCTCGGGCACGTCGTCGGCGACGAATCCGTAGCCCGGGTCATCGGCGGTCAGGAAGACGACCCAGGCCACGGCGAGCACCGTCTCACCATCGTCATCGTCATCGTCATCGTCATCGTCATCGACGACCGCCGCCGTGCCGAAGTCCCGAGCGCCGTCGAACGAGGTGTAGTAGTGCGCCAGGTCGGGCATCCCGTCGACCTGCTCGGGCTCGAACCGCGGTCCGTCCCAGTTCATGTTCGCGAGCGTCGCGTCGCGCAGCAGCCCGCGGTCGTCGTCGGTGAGCGGTCGCAACCTCATGCGATCGGCGGGTCCTCGTGCAGGTCGGCGTCGGGCGCGGTGAACGCCCACTCCGTGAACCGCACCTCGAGGTCGGCGCGCATCGGGGCGCAGATCATGGGGCCGACGGATGCCGCGCCGGCGGTGAACGGCGCAACGCGAAGGGTTCGCCAACCACCCGCATCGCTCCGCGCGCGCAGCGTGACGGCGTCGCCCGCCTCACCACCCCGGCTGGCCCGGATCGTGACGAGCCGCCCCGCCCACTCCGGCACAGGTGCGAGCGACCAGTCGGACACCCCGTTCGTCACCACGGCACCGACGTGCAGCACGCCGTCGGAGACCTCGAGGCCCGTCTTGATCCACAGCTCGGCATCGACCCAGAGCAGCAGGCCGGCCTGGTCGTAGAGCCCGGTGAGCGTCGACGTGTCGAAGGTGACCTCGACCGCGGCATCCGTCGGCCACTCGGTCGCAAGCCCGTGGCCGTCGTCGTGCACGAAGCCGTAATGGGTGGTGCGCCACCAGTCGCTGCCCTCGACGGCCGTGACGACGAGGTCGCCGCCGTTGGCCCGCGACGCCGCGGGCTCCCTCGTCCAGCTGCCCGATGCCCAGTCCACGCGCGTCCGCTCCATGCACTCCACGCTATCCGCCACCTCCGTCGGCGTCGGCGTCGGCCGCCGGACGGCGTTCAGGCGGTGGCGTCGGCCAGCAGGTTCAGCCGCCGCTGCCGCATCGCCAGGAAGAGCGGGAAGGTGAAGGCGAACGCGGTCAAGCCCGACGCCACCACGTAGAGCCATCCGAAGCGCATGCCGAGGCGGCGCGCCTCGACGATGATGAAGATGCTGCCGGCGACCGCGGCCACGAGCAGGTCGACGGTGATCGACGACACGGCAGGCCCGCTCGTGACGAGGTCGCCGATGAAGTCGTGCAGGCCGACGATGGCGAGGGCGTTGAACCACCAGGTGCCGATCAGTCCTGCGATCGAGAGCAGCAGGTAGACGACGGCGAGCGGGCTCCAGTGGCTGGTCATGCTCCCAGTGTGGCGCGGCGGGCCTCGCCGAGGCGGCAGCCGCTCAGCCCGGCCAGGCGCCGAAGGAATCGTCGAGCTCGTCGAACGTCTCGCGTCGCTGCCGGGCTTCGGCGAGGTCCCGCTTGAGATCGAGTGAGAGGCCGCGCATGCGGTCGTCGCGCTCGCGCTCGTAGGCCTCGTCGATCTCGATGTCCGGCCACTCCTGGGCCAGCCGCGCCTCGATGACGCCCGCGATCTCCTCCCACGCCTCCTGCCGCGCCCGCTCGGCGAACTCGGCGAGGTAGGCGTCGTCGTTGCGGAGCTCGGTCAGGCGCTCGGCCACCGCGGCGTTCACGCGCTGCCGCAGGCGGAGATTCCAGGCATCCGCCCGGTGGTAGTCGTGCTGGTGCGCCGAGCGGCCCTCGCGCTGCGCCGCGGACTCGCGTTCGGCCGCCGACCATTCGGCCACCTCGTCGAGCTCCTGCACCAGCTCGTGCAGGACCTCGCGCGCCGCGGCCGAGGCCCGCACGGCGTCGAACGGCTCGTCGCCGCGCAGGGCCATCACGATGATGCGGTTCTTCAGCGCCATGCGGCCCGCCGCCTCCGAGACGAGGAGGCCCTCGGCGAAGGACTCCTCGAACGTGAGCGGCTCCACCTCGGGCAGGGCGGTGCGGTCGAACGGCGCGAACCGCTCCCGCTTCCGTCTCCGCCAGATGCGCATGGTGATGCCGGCCTCTCACCCTCGAACGCCCGTGCCCGCCGCGGGTCCGRCGGTCGGAGAACGAGCCTATCGCGGTGGCGCGAACGCCCGTCGGGTGTCGGGGGTGGCGCGTAGCCTGCCGGCATGAGTGCAGCGGATGCCGCGAGCGGGCGCCATGGCGACCCGGGCACCGGGTGCCGGCTCGCCGACGCCGAGGGGCGACCGTGCGGGCGTCCAGTCGACGCCGAG
>NZ_JBFUCL010000403.1:0-3032 GCF_056405255.1 Agromyces sp. P1_H4
TGGCGGGCCTCACCGCCGCGCGCGTGGTCTGGTTCGGGCTCGGCGCCGACGCGCACGTGCGAGCCGTCGACATCTCCGCGCACGCGCGCGGCACCGACTTCACCGTCGAGCTTGCGGGCAGCGAGTCCTCCCGGGTCCGCTTCGGGGTGCTCGGCGAGCACCACGTGATGAACGCCCTCGCGACGATCGCGGCGGCGACCGAGCTCGGCGTGCCCCTCGACGAGATCGTCGCGGCGMTCGAGTCGGTCACGCTCGCCGAGCGCTGGCGCATGCAGCTCATGGGCGGCCGCGACGACATCACCGTCATCAACGACGCGTACAACGCCAGCCCCGACTCGGTGGCGGCGGCGCTCAAGACGCTCGCCCAGGTGCGCGCACCCGGCTCGCAGGCGATCGCCGTGCTCGGCGAGATGAGCGAGCTCGGCGAGTTCTCGGGGGAGGAGCACGACCGCATCGGACTGCTTGCGGTGCGCCTCGGCATCTCGCAGCTCGTGGTCGTCGGAGAGGGCGCGCGGCGCCTGCACATCACGGCCATCAACGAGGGCTCGTGGGACGGCGAATCGACCTATGTCGAGACGGCCGACGAGGCGTACGAGCTCGTGACGGGCCTGGCCCGCCCGGGTGACACGATCCTCGTGAAATCCTCGAACTCGGCGGGTCTCCGCCACCTCGGCGACCGACTGGGAGAATGGTCCTCGTGAGAGCACTGTTGACCGCCGGGGCGTTGTCGCTCGCTTTCACGCTCTTCCTGACGCCGCTCTTCATCCGGCTGTTCACGCGGTTGGGCTGGGGCCAGTTCATCCGCGACGACGGGCCCAAGAGCCATCACGTCAAGCGGGGCACGCCCACGATGGGCGGCATCGTCTTCATCCTCGGCAGCCTCTTCGGGTACTTCACCTCGACGCTGCTGGTGTCGAACGAGCCGCCGACGGCATCCGCCATGCTCGTGCTCTTCATGATGGTGGGTCTCGGCGTCGTCGGCTTCATCGACGACTTCCTGAAGACCCGCAAGAAGCAGAGCCTCGGGCTCGGCGGGTGGGCGAAGGTACTCGGGCAGGTGGTGGTGGCCGCCGCGTTCGCGCTCCTCGCGCTCCAGTTCCCGAATGACGACGGCGTCACGCCCGCGAACACGAGCATCTCGTTCATCCGCGACCTGCCGCTCGACTTCATGGTCTTCGGCACGATCGTGGGCGTGATCCTCTACGTCATCTGGATCTGCCTGCTCACGGCCGGCGCGTCGAACGGGGTGAACGTCACCGATGGCCTCGACGGGCTCGCCGGCGGCGCCTCCATCCTCGCGATCGGGTCCTTCGTCGTCATCGGCTTCTGGCAGTTCAACCAGTCGTGCTTCAGCGAGAGCCTCAACCAGAGCGACGCCTACCGGTGCTACGACGTGCGCGACCCGCTCGACATCGCCATCGTCGCCACGGCCATCGTGGGCGGGCTCATCGGATTCCTCTGGTGGAACACGAACCCGGCCCACATCTACATGGGCGACACCGGGTCGCTCGCCCTCGGCGGCGCCCTCGCGGCGCTCGCCATCGTCAGCCACACCGAGCTGCTCCTGCTCCTCATCGGCGGCCTCTTCGTGATCGAGACCGGCTCGGTGATCGTGCAACGGGCCTACTTCAAGCTCACGGGCGGCAAGCGCATCTTCCTGATGAGCCCGATCCACCATCACTTCGAGCTCAAGGGCTGGGCCGAGGTCACGATCGTCGTGCGCTTCTGGATCATCGGCGGCCTGTTCGTGGCGGCGGGGGTCGGCAGCTTCTACTTCGAATGGCTGCAGAGTTGAGCGGGTCGGATGCCGCGTCCGTCGCCGATCGCCTCGAGACGCTCACCAGCTGGAACGCCGACTGGCGCGGCCTCCGGGTGGCGGTGCTCGGCCTGGGCGTCACGGGATTCGCGGTCGCCGACACGCTGACCGAGCTGGGCGCCGACGTGCTGGTGCTCGCACCCGCGGCTGACGACGATCGCGCGCGCATCCTCGAGGTCATCGGGGCGCGATTGGTGCGGCATCCGCTCGATTCGGTGCCCGACGAGCTCGTCGCCTTCGCACCGGAGCTCGTGGTCGCCTCCCCGGGCTTCCACCCCGACCATCCCGTGCTGGACTGGGCGGCCGAGCAGGTGGTCGCCGTCTGGGGCGACATCGAGCTCGCGTGGCGCGTCCGCGACAAGGTGAACGCCGCCGACTGGATCCTCGTCACCGGCACCAACGGCAAGACGACGACGGTGCAGATGACGGCGACGTTCCTCGCGGCCAACGGCCTTCGGGCGGCGCCGTGCGGCAACATCGGCGTGCCCGTGCTGGATGCCGTGCGCGATCCCGGCGGCTTCGACGTGCTCGTCGTGGAGCTGTCGAGCTACCAGCTCCACCACCTGCCCACGGCGGGCCCGGGTGCGCTGCATCCGTGGGCCAGCGTCGTGCTGAACATCGCCGACGACCACTTGGACTGGCACGGCTCCGCCGAGGCATACCGGGCGGCGAAGGCCACCGTGTACGCGAACACGATGGTGGCCTGCGTCTACAACCGTGCCGACGAGGCGACCATGCACATGGTCGAGGACGCGGAGGTCGAGGAGGGCGCGCGCGCCATCGGCTTCGGCCTCGACGTGCCGGGGCCGAGCGACTTCGGCGTCGTCGAGGGCATCCTCTGCGATCGCGCCTTCCTCGACGAGCGTCGCACCGCCGCGCTCGAGATCATCACCCTCGGCGAGCTCGAGCCGCACGGCCTCGACGCTCCGCACGTCGTGCAGAACATCCTCGCCGCCTCCGCGCTCGCGCGGTCCTACGGCGTGCCGGTCGGCGTCATCCACGATGCGCTCGGCGACTTCCGCCTCGACGCGCACCGGATCGAGACGGTCGCGGTGGCCGGCGGCATCCGCTGGATCGACGACTCGAAGGCGACGAACCCGCACGCGGCCGAGGCGTCGCTGCGCGCGTTCGGCCGGGTGGTGTGGATCGTCGGCGGGCTCCTCAAGGGGGTCGATGCCGACGCGCTCGTGGCCGCGCACGCCGGACGGCTGCGCGC
>NZ_JBFUCL010000404.1:0-3025 GCF_056405255.1 Agromyces sp. P1_H4
CGTGAGCACGACCTGCACGCCCTTCCAGGAGTTCGGCCCGAGGACGCCGTCGTAGGGGCCGAAGTACCCGCCGATGCKGGCGAGCACCTGGAGCGCCCGCCAGGTGTCGGTTCCGGGAACGCCGTCGATCGGGCCGGCATAGCCGAAGCCAGTGAGCACGGTCTGCACGCCCTTCCACGACCCGGGTCCCATGACGCCGTCGATGGGGCCTGTGTAGCCGCCCTTGGCGGCGAGCCGCTGGACGCCCCGGTACGTGTCGGGCCCAGGCGAGCCGTCGATGCTGCCGGCGTACCCGTATCCCTTGCCGGTCTGCTGCAGGGCCTTCCAGGTGTTCGGCCCCGGGATGCCGTCGTTCGGACCCGTGTAGCCGCCCGCGCGGGCGACCCTCTGCAGCGTGATCCCGTCGGCGGCGCTGATCGCCGCGCCTGAGGCGGCAGCGGTCTCGGTGGTCATGGTGCCCTCCTTCATCGGTGGGGCCGTGCGCGGTCCGGATCGGTACCGCAGGTCGCCCGTTGGGGACGCTACGACGCCGACCATGAGACGACCACCGGGCTGTCCCTGAGACGACGGCCGACCTCAGCCGACCCGGCTCCACGGCGCGCCGATCTCGGTGAACGTGCGGCCCTCGGCGACGACGCGGGCGCTCCAGCGCTCGAGCTCCTGCACCACGAGGTGCGTGCCCTCGTCGTCGGTGACGCGCTCCAGGTGCCGCGCGGCGATTCGGGCGGGCGGGCCGTTCTCCCGCACCGCCTCCAGCACGCGCATGAACGCGCCTGTGGATGCCGCCGGCACAAGCAGCGGGGTGCCGTCGACGACGTGGTCGACGAGGTTCGCGAGGAGCCCCGTGCGGGGATGGATGCTCGTGACGGGCACGTCGGAGCCGGGCTCGACGAGCTGGATGACGTCGAGCGTGTACCAGAGCACGAGGCGCCCGGCCGTGCCCTCGACGATGATGCACGGCTCGCTGCGCCGTGGCGCGGTGAGGCTGAGCGCAGCAGCGAGGGTCGCGCCGCCGGCGAGGTCGACGACGAGCGACGAGGTGTCGTCGACCTCGATGTCGTTCGCCCGGTAGAGGTCGAGCCGCACGGCGGCGACGTCCTCCTCGCGCGTGGCCCCGGCGACCGCGAGGCCCGTGGCCACCGCGTGCGCGAGGGGATTCGTGACGGCGCCGTCGACCACCGGCACCCCGTCGAGCGTGCCGCGCCCTGCCCATGGTGCCCGCCGCCAGTAGTCGACGTTCCGCACCCAGGTCGCGAGGGCGCCGTAGCGCACGGGATCGCCGATGGCCCCGGCGGCGATGAGGTCGCGCATCGCCGGGACGGCGGCCGAGCCCAGGCTCTGGAAGCCGAGCTGCACCGCCCGCCCTGTCGCCCCGCTCGCCGCGAGCAGACGATGGAACTCGTCGAGCGTCGGGGTCGGCGGCTTCTCGAGCAGCACGTGCGCGCCGTGCAGCAGCGCCTGCTCGGCGAGCGGGAGGTGGGTGTGCATCGGTGTGCACAGGACCACGATGTCGAGTCCCTCCGCGGCGATCATGTCGCTCGCCTCGCGGTACGCCGTGACGCCGTCGAGGTCGGGCCCCGGTGGTCGGTGGTCGGCCACTGCGGCGAGCACGGCGCGTCCTTCGCGTTCGAGCTCCCGTGCTGCGCGCACGTGGCTGGCGCCGTGGCCGTGCACGCCCGCGAGGCCGATGCGCGGCATCCGGCCGATCACGAGTGTCGGGCCGGGTTGGCGACGAGCCCCGTCTCGAGGCCGGAGACCGGCGTGTTCACCGCGGCGCCGAGCGTCGAGGCCAGCTGCTCGAGCTCTGCGGCATCCGTGATCGCGCGATCGATGAGCAGGGCGTCGATGCCGAGCTCGAGCCGGCCGCCCTCGGGCACCGAGACGACCTCGTCCCACGCCACGGCGGGGCCGATGCCCAGGTACTCGTCGACCCGCGCGAACCACGGCAGCGCGGGCCGGCCCTCGGGCTGCGCGAGCAGCACCGTGACCCGGCGTCCGGCGTCGACGACGGCGAGCCAGGGCGACGTGGAGCCGTGCGCGATGCGTTCGCCCTCGCCGTCGCGGGTGATCACCGTGGCGTCCCACCGGGGGAACCGCCAGAACAGGCCGCCGTAGCCTGCGCCCTCGCGGCCGTTCGTCGCGGGGGAGCCCAGCGTGAGCGCGCCGAAGTTCGCGGCGAGCGTGCTGCGCCAGCCGAGCGTCCAGGCGTCGCGTTCGCCGACACGGGCCGGACGCCCCGTGAGCACGCGCACCTCGCTGAGCTGCGCCACCTCGCGTTCGTCGATCCAGGTGAGCCGCTCGACCAACACGTCGTCGTCGACCGTGAGCGCGTCGCGTCGCTGCGCGCCCTGGTTCTCGAGCATGACCGAGCCCACGTCCTGCACGTAGGTGCGACCGCCCCAGTACGAGGTGCCGTTGACATCGGGTAGGGCCACGCCGATGCCGAAGTGGTGCAGGTGGTCGGTGGGGTGGCTGTCGGTCACGCGAACGCCGCCGAGCGTCTCGACGGGGTGCAGGTAGGGCCGCGGGGAGAGCACCGAGTCGATGCTCGTGCCCTCCTCGTAGCGGGCCACCACCCGGTCGCCGATGCGCAGCACCGGACGGCCGGGCGACAGCCAGCCCGACGCCTCGGGCGCGGGTCCCGTGCTCCCGCGCGCTTCGAGGATCGCCCGGTAGGAGAGCGGATGCGTCGCCGGCGAGCCGGCCATGGCATCGCGCAGGCGCCGCCACGACTGGGCGCCGAGCTCGAGGCGCGGCACCGACATGGTGGTGAGCGCCGGAGCGGAGAACCGCGCGAGCGGGATGTCGTCGATGCCGGCCACCGAGATCTCACCTGGCACGTCGACGCCGAGCTCGCGGAGCCGGGCGAGGAGGCCGAGGGCGACGAGGTCGTTGAAGGCGATGACGGCGGTCGCGCTCGACGAGAGCACGTCCTCGGCGGCGCGGTAGCCGTCCTCGACCTGCGAGCCGGCCGCGAGGTCGAGCACCTCGACGCGCTCGTGGCGGGCGACGAGCTCGGCGAGCC
>NZ_JBFUCL010000405.1:0-3015 GCF_056405255.1 Agromyces sp. P1_H4
AGGCGGGCCTGTCGGGGCTCGTGCTCGAGCTCGGCGTGCACTACCGCTACGTTCCCACGGTCGTCGAGCAGGCCGCGCGTGAGCACGGCCTGGCGCTCGTCGCGTTGCACCGCGAGGTGAAGTTCGTCACGCTCACGGAGGCCGTGCACAGCCGCATCATCTCGGAGCAGACCGCCGCCCTGCGGGCCCGCGACGAGGTGCGGGAGCGCTTCACCGCCCTGAGCCTGCGCGGATCGCCCGCCGACTTCATCGTGCACCAGCTCGCACAGACGCTCGGGTCAGCGGTCGTGCTCGAGAACCTCGCGCACGAGGTGGTGGCCAGCGAGGTGCCGCCCGCGGCCGAGCACGAGCTCTTCTCCGGCTGGGAGGCACGATCGCGGCTGGCGCATCGCCGGCACGAGGAGCAGCTCCTCGCGGGACTGGCCACCGCCGGCGGCACCGGTGCCAACCGCGCCCACGACGAGTGGCTCATCGTGCCCGTCGAGGCCCGCGGGGTGCGCTGGGGCCACCTCATCGCCCTGCCCGGGCCGGCGCACCCGGCGGGCCGTGCGAGCGTGCTCGAACAGGGCGCGATCGCCCTGGCCCTGGGTCGCCTCGCCGACGGCGCCGCCGACGAATGGATGCGCATCGGGCGCCAGCGGCTGGTCGACGGCCTGCTCGCCGGTCGCTTCGCCGGCCTCGCCGGTGCGGTGGCGCGGCTCGAGGCGGCCGGCCTGCCCATCACCGGCGCCCGGGTCCGTGGGTTGGTCATCTCCGGTGCTCCCGTCGTCGACGGCGCAGCGGATGCCGCGGCGCGGGCCCTCGGCGGACGTGCGATCGATGCGGCGGCGCCCGGCTCCGCGTTCCCCGGGGTGGGCGCGCGCATCGTGCTCCTCTCGCTTCCGGGCGGATCCGGCGAGCTGTCGGACGCGGCGGTGCGCGGGTTCGCGACGACCCTCGTGGGCGGCGACGCGGCATCCGTCGACCGGCTGGTGGTCTCGATGGGCGCGGCCGCCGACGGACTCGACGGCCTGCTCGGCTCGGTGCAGGAGGCGATCGACCTCGGACGCGGGCCGAGACCGCGCGAGGCCCGCGGCCTCGTCGTTCGCCGCGCCGAGGTCCGGCCCCTCATGCGGCTCGTGACGTCGCTGCGCGACGATCACCGGCTGCTGCGGCACAGCGAGCGGATGCTCGCGCCGCTCATCGAGTACGACCTGGCGCGCGACGGCGACCTGCTCACCGTGCTCGGCGCCATGCTCGCGCACCCCGGCAACCGCACGGCCGCCGCTGCGGCGAGCCACCTGTCGCGCTCGGTGTTCTACCAGCGGCTCGCGCTCATCGGGGACCTGCTCGGGGTCGACCTCGACGACGGCGAGGCGCTCACCGCACTGCACCTCGCCCTGCTCGTGCGGCGCAGCGCCGTGCGCTGAGCGCCGGCCCGCGGCATCCGTTTACTTGCTATTGACAAGTTTGCTTGCAAAGAGCAAGCTGATGTTCGCAACCCGGAACCGACCGATCCCACACTGGAGCAGACCATGACCACCAGCATCTTCGTGAACCTCACCACGTCCGACCTCGACCGCGCGAAGGCGTTCTATGAGGCGCTCGGGTTCACGATCAACCCCAACTTCACCGATGAGAACGCCGCCTGCGTCGTGCTCGACGACAACGTGTACTTCATGGTGCTCACCCGCGAGTACTTCGGCACGTTCACCGACAAGCAGGTCATCGACCCCGCGACCCAGGCCCAGGTGTCCATCGCACTCAGCCGCGAGACGCGCGAGGCCGTCGACGAGGTCCTCGAGAAGGGTCTCGCGGCGGGCGGCTCCGAGCCGCGCGAGGCGCAGGACTACGGGTTCATGTACTCGCGCGACCTCGACGACCCCGACGGCAACAACCTCTCGTTCCTGTTCATGGAGCCCGCCGCGGCCGAGATGGGCCCCGAGGCCTACATGGCCCAGCAGGGCGCGGGCGCGTCGGCGTCGCCGTCGGCCTGAGCGTCGCATGGCGACACGCGGCGCACGCGGCCTCGGCCAGTACAGCGGCGTGGCACGAGCCGTCGAGCGGGTCGGGGAGCGGTGGGCGCTGCTCATCATCCGCGACCTGCTCGTCGGCGCGCGCCGCTACAGCGACCTGAAGGCCGGGCTGCCGCGCATCCCGACGAACATCCTGAGCGACCGGCTGAAGGAGCTCCAGGAGGCCGGCATCGTTCGCCGCGTTCCGACCGTGCGCGGCGGCTACGAGTTGACGCCGCGGGGCCGCGCCCTCGAGCCGGTTATCGACGGGCTCGAACGGTGGGGCTGGTCGGCGCTCGGCGACCCCGCCGAGGGCGAGGTCGTCACCCGCGACGCGCTGACGGCGACGCTTCGGGCGGCATTCAGGCCGGATGCCGCGGCGGGCGCGCCCCCGACCGAGTACGTGCTGCACGTGGCCGACGCGTCCGTGGTCGCCGTCGTGGTGAACCGCACGCTCGAGGTCGTGCCCATCGGCCCGGGAGCGCTCCCGCAGCCCAGGCGTGGGAACCCGACCGAGGTGGCGTTCGAGGCGGGCGCCGAGCTCGTGCTCGAACCGGCGGAGTTCCGCGACCTCATCGCCGGCGCCCTCGATCCCGCGGCGGTGCGGCTGGTGGCGGGCGAGTCCGAGGCGGTCGTGCGCTTCACCCGCGTGTTCCGCATCGATCCGGTCGGCCCGGCACCCGGTGCCTCCTCTGAGGCCGGGGACGGTGGGGACGCCGGCGACGCCGGGGCACCGGGCGCGTCCGCGGCATCCGTCGCCTGACGCCGTCAGACCACCGGCAGCGGCTCGTGCGGCGCGTCGGGCAGTTCGACCGTGATGGCGTCGCCGGGTCGCACCACGCCGCCCTCGACGACGATCGCCATGACGCCCGCCCGGCGATGGGTGACGCCGGCTCGGTCGCGCCGGATGAGGCGCTTCATCAGGCCCGACTGGAACCGCTCGATCTGCACGCACGGATTGCGGAGCCCGGTGAGCTCGACCTCGGCGGAGTCGCCGAGCCGGATCCGCGTGCCGAGCGGG
>NZ_JBFUCL010000406.1:0-3000 GCF_056405255.1 Agromyces sp. P1_H4
GGATCCCGGTTCGGTCGACGGCGTCGAGCCGTCGAAGGGGTTCCTCGAGGCCGCCGTCGGCCACCTCGGCAACCGGGTGACCTTCCATCGGGCGGATGCCGCGGCCCTGCCGCTCGACGACGCGTCGGTGGACGTCGTGGTGTCGGGGCTCGTGCTCAACTTCCTCCCCGACCTCGACGCCGCCCTTGCGGAGATGTCGCGGGTCGCCGTCGCCGGTGGGATCGTCGCCGGGTACGTCTGGGACTACGCCGACCGGATGCAGCTCATGCGCTGGTTCTGGCGCGCCGCGGTCGAGTTGGACCCGAGGGCCGCGGCCCTCGATGAGGGCGCGCGCTTCGAGACGCTGACGCCGGAGGGACTCAGCTGGCGGTTCGCGAGCGCCGGACTCGTCGACGTGGAGTCGGGGGCCGTCGAGGTGCCCACGCCGTTCGCCGACTTCGACGACTACTGGACGCCGTTCCTCGGCGGCCAGGGCGTCGCGCCCGCCTACGCCATGTCGATCGACGAGCCCGCGCGGGAACGCCTGCGTGAACGGCTGCGGGAGCTCGTGCCGACGGAGCCCGACGGGTCCATCCGCCTCGTGGCGCGGGCGTGGACCGTGCGCGGGGTCGTGCCCGGCTGACGCGAACGGCCCCGGCGGACGCTCGTCCGCCAGGGCCGTCGTGGTCAGCGACCGGTGCGCCTACGCCACGGGCTCCGCGCTGCGCTTCGGCAGCTTCCAGTCGGGGCGCACGTAGTGGCAGGTGTAGCCCCACGGCATGCGCTCCAGGTAGTCCTGGTGCTCGGGCTCGGCCTCCCAGAAGGGGCCGGCCGGCTCGATCGTCGTGACCACGTCACCCGGCCAGATCCCCGACGCCTCGACGTCGGCGATCGTGTCGCGGGCCACCGCCTCCTGCTCGGGCGACTGGGGGAAGATCGCCGAACGGTAGCTCGTGCCGATGTCGTTGCCCTGCCGGTTGAGGGTGGTCGGGTCGTGCACCTGGAAGAAGAACTCGAGCAGGTCGCGGTACGACACCTTGGCGGGGTCGTAGACGATCTCGAGCGCCTCGGCGTGGCCGGGGTGGTTGCGGTAGGTGGCGTTCGCGTTCTCGCCGCCGGTGTAGCCGACGCGGGTGTCGATCACGCCCGGGCGCTTGCGGAGCAGGTCCTCCATGCCCCAGAAGCAGCCGCCGGCGAGGACGGCGGTCTCGGTTCCGGGAATGCGGGTGACGTCGCCTGGGGCCGTCATGATGCGTCCTCCTTCTCGGACGCCGCGCTCGCGGCATCCGTGGTCGTGCTGCTGGTGGGGAACAGGGAGCGGTACCGGCCGTAGCCCTCCGACTCGAGCTCCGACGCCGGCACGAAGCGCAGCGCGGCGGAGTTCATGCAGTATCGCAGGCCTCCGGCCTCGGCGGGGCCGTCGTCGAAGACGTGGCCGAGGTGGCTGTCGGCGGCCGACGAGCGAACCTCCGTGCGCTTCATCCAGAGCGACCCGTCGACCCGCTCGGTGACCGCGTCGGGCTCGATCGGCCGGGTGAAGCTCGGCCAGCCCGAGCGGCTGTCGTACTTGTCGGTCGACGCGAACAACGGCTGTCCGGAGACCACGTCGACGTAGATGCCCGGCTCGTGGTGGTTCCAGTACTCGTTGCGGAAGGCGGGCTCGGTGCCCTCCTCCTGCGTGACCTTGTACTGCTGCGGGGTGAGGCGGGCGACCGCCTCGGGAGTCCTGCGGTAGTCCTCTGACACTTCGTTCCTCCTTCGGGGGCGTCGCTGGCTGCGGCGCCTCGACGGGGGACACCCTGCGGTGTCGCACGTCACCATGTAGAACCGGCTGCGGCGCCGCCCTGTTCCGCATCCCACGCCTCCCCGCTGTGACTTCGCTGTGAGCGCGGAGGCGGGACCGCCGACGTACGATTGGAGCACGCCGGCCGGGGCGCTCTGGAAGGAGCAGCACTGGCCACCACCTGGCATCCGATCCTCGCCGCGACCGAACCCGAACCGGGCCGCTGGCGGCTCGTCGACAGCACCGGACGCGAGTACGGCACCGTCACGATCCTGCGCGTCGACGGCGCCGTGCGATACCGCGCGGAGTTCGGCGGGCGCCTGCTCGGCTGGGGCACGACGCTGCGCGGCGCCTGCGAACGCGTGCACCACGAGTTCGTGCGGTCGCACGGACCCACGGAATGGCCGGGATATCCCGACTTCCGCGCCCGGTGACCGCGACGCGGTGATCGGATGCCGCGTCGCGCCGCCGCGCGCTCATGCGCCAGACTGGCGGGCAGGCGTGTGGGGAGGAGCCTCGTGGAACTCTTGATCGTGGCCGTGCTCGGCCTGCTCGGCATCGCCGCGGCCACCGCCATCGGCCCGAAGCTCGGGTTCTCCGCACCGCTCCTGCTCGTCGTCGTCGGCATCCTCGTGAGCTTCCTGCCGTTCGTGCCCGACATCGAGGTCGACCCCGAGTGGATCATCGCCGGTGTCCTTCCCCCGTTGCTGTACTCGGCCTCGGTGTCGATGCCGTCCATGGAGTTCCGGCGGGAGTTCGGTGCGATCAGCGGCCTCTCGGTCGCGCTCGTGGTCGTGAGCTCGGTCGCGCTCGGGCTCCTGTTCTGGTGGCTGGTGCCGGGCGTGACGCTCGCCGCCGGCATCGCGCTCGGGGCGATCGTCAGCCCCACCGACGCGGTCGCGACCTCGATCGTGAAGCGCGTCGGCGTGACGCCGCGCGTCGTCACCGTGCTCGAGGGCGAGAGCCTGCTGAACGATGCGACCGCTCTGGTGCTGCTGCGCTCGGCCATCGCCGCGACCGCGGCCACCGTGACCTTCTGGGACATCGTCGGCGACTTCGTGTTCGCCGTCGCGGTCGCCGTCGTGATCGGCTGGGTGGTCGGGCGGGCCAACCTGTGGGTGCGGTCGCGGGTGACGGATGCCACGGTGAACACGGTCATCTCGTTCACCGTGCCGTTCCTCGCCTCCGTGCCGAGCGAGGCGCTCGGGGCATCCGGTCTCGTCGCCGCCGTCGTGGCC
>NZ_JBFUCL010000407.1:0-2993 GCF_056405255.1 Agromyces sp. P1_H4
GTTCGCGACCACTCGATGGGATGCCGGCGGGCGACAAGGCGGGCGAAGTACCGGCGCCGCCCCGCATCGACCTCCTGCCTGGCCGGCCGTCCACCGCGCGCATCGACACCAAGGCGTGGCGCGCGGCCTGGCGGCATGCGGCCGGGCTGGACATCCCGTCCGAGTCGCCGCCGCCGTTCGGCGTCCCACGCCTGCGCGCCGAGATCGCCGACCACCTCCGCCTCGCCCGCGGGGTCGCCTGCGCACCCGAGGACGTGGTCGTCACGGCCGGCACCGCCGAGGCGCTCGCGCTCGTGGCATCCGCTCTCGCCGAGCTCATCGGAACCACTCCCGAGGTGGCGGTCGAGCATCCGGGCTACCCCTCGGCGCGCCGCACCCTCGAACGACGCGGCGCCCGCACCACGCCCGTGCCGGTCGACGGCGACGGGATCGACGTGGAGGCGCTGTGCCGGATGCCGCGACCGCCGCACGCCGTCATGGTGACGCCGAGCCACCAGKACCCCCTCGGCGGACGGCTGCCGGTGGCGGCTCGGCTCGAGCTGCTCGGCTGGGCGCGCGCGGCGGGAGCCGTGGTGATCGAGGACGACTACGACAGCGAGTTCCGCCACCTCGGGCCGCCGCTGCCGGCGCTCGCCTCGCTCGACGACGAGCACGTGGTGCTGGTCGGCAGCTTCTCGAAGGTGCTCACGCCCTGGCTGCGGCTGGGCTACCTCGTGCTGCCCGCGAATCCGGCCCTGCGTGCGGCCATCGCGATGATCCGCGCCGACGAGCCGTCGCCGGTGCCGGGCACGGCACAGGATGCAGCGGCGGCCCTCCTCGCGAGCGGCGCGGTGCGACGGCACATCGCGGTGACCCGCCGGGAGTACGCGCATCGGCGCCGGCTCGTGCTCGACGTGCTCGACGGGATGCCGGGCGCGCCGCTCTCGGGCCTCGACGGCGGGTTGCACGCCGTGCTCGGGCTGCCGGATGCCGCGACGGCGGTGTCCGTCGTCGACCGGCTCGCGGCCGAGGGCGTCGCCGTCGCGAGCCTCGCCGAGTACTCCGCGGTGCAAGGCGACGAGCGCGCCGGGCTCGTGTTCGGCTACGCCGGCCCCAGCGACACGCTCCTCGCCGAGGGGCTGGAGCGGATCCGAGCGGCCGTCGCCGCCGCGACCTGACCCCGGCTGCGAGACGAGTCAGCCGGACTCCGTGAGGATGCAGGGATTGCGCTTCCCCGCGTGATCGCTAGGCTGGCTCGAACGGCGCGCCCGACGGAGGAGCGCCGTTCGGCACGTCGGTCGGGAGGCCCGGTGGGGCGAGGATTCGGCATGGTGGCGGCATCCGCTGCCGTGGCACTGGGCTCGGCGCTGCTGTTGAGCGGATGCGTCGCGGAGCCCGCTCCCGCGCCGGTGACCATCACCGCGACCGCGACGGTCACCGCGACGCCGACCCCCACTCCAGAGCCTGCACCACCGGCCGCCGAGCCCGCGCCGGCGCCCGCGCCCGACCCGGTGCCCAATGCCCCCGCGCCCGTGGTCGAGTGGGGGCCCGCGTACGACACTGGGCCGATCCCCGGGGCCGGCGGCACGCCGGCGCTCGACGGCAACGGGGTGCCCGCCAGCTACGTGGTCGTGTCGGGCGACAGCTTCTTCGACATCGCCCAGCGCTTCGAGCTTCCCCAGCAGCAGTTGCTGCGGATGAACCCGCAGATCCACGACTTCGGCGAGACCGTCTACATCGGTGACGTCATCAACCTCGACTGGACGAAGACCGGCTGACGCCGTCGCCGGGCGGGAGTAGCATCGGCCGCAGATGAAGGCTGGCTGATCGCATGAACGACGTCGTCACGCTCGAGCCGTGGAGCCCGTGGCCGCTGGCCTTCCCCGCCGTCATCGCGTTCGTCGGCGTGCTCGCGTCGCTCGTGGGCACGCGGTTCCATTCGAAGACCATGCGCGAGAGCGGCTACGTGGCGTTCCTCGTCGGCGTGCTCGCGGCGGCGATGATGACGTGGTCGCTGTCGGGCATGTGGGACTCGGGCCGCCGGGCCGACGCGCTCATCGACCTCGGCTACGAGTCGCCGACGTTCAGCGGCAGCCTCAACCTCGCCGGCAGCCGCCTGGCACCGATCGCCTGGCAGGCCGTGCACGACGGCGAGCGGGTGCGGGGCGTGCTGCGCCCGCTCGGCGGCGACCGCTGGGAGGTCGCGGAGCTCGAGCCGCGCTCGGAGTGAGCGACGACCGCCGCCTATGCGAAGAGCGCCTGCCCCACGAACTCGCCCTTCGCGACGCCGCCGGGCACCGCGAAGATCGCCGAGCCGACGTGCTTCAGGTACTCGTTCAGGCCGTCGCCGGCGAGGCGCTGCTGCACCGTGATGAACTGCTCGGGCGAGCGCTGGAACGACAGGAAGAAGAGGCCGGCATCCAGGCGGCCGAGCTCGTCGTTCCCGTCGACGAAGTTGTAGCCGCGGCGCAGCATCCGAGCCCCGCCGTTGGCCGAGTGGTGCGCGAGCCGCACGTGCGCGTTCGTGTCGATGAGCGGCGCGCCGGTGGGCCCCTCGGCCTCGAAGTCGGGCTCTGTGAACTCGGTGCCGCCCGACATCGGCGCGCCCTCGCCCTTCGAGCGGCCGACGAGCTTCTCCTGCTCGCCGAGCTGCACGCGGTCCCAGTTCTCGATGATCATGCGGATGCGGCGGGCGACGAGGTACGAGCCGCCGGCGAGCCAGGCGGGCTCGTCGCCCGGCTGCACCCACACCTGCTCGTCGAGCACGGCGCCGTCCTCGGCCTTCACGTTCGCGGTGCCGTCCTTGAACCCGAACAGGTTGCGGGGCGTCGCCTGCGCGGTCGACGTCGACGAGGTTCGGCCGAAGCCGAGCTGCGACCAGCGCAGGCTCGCCCGGCCGAAGGCGATGCGGCTGAGGTTGCGGATGGCGTGCACGGCGACCTGCGGATCGTCGGCGCACGCCTGGATGCAGAGGTCGCCGCCGCTGCGCTCGGGCTGCAGCGCGTCGCCCTGGA
>NZ_JBFUCL010000408.1:0-2966 GCF_056405255.1 Agromyces sp. P1_H4
GGGCACGTGCGCCGGGCGCGCTTGCAGGTGTCTCCGAGCCGGATGCCGCAGGCTGGTCCTCCACGGACGTGCGACCCGACGCGACGGAACGGAGGCACCATGGGCTGGAGCCTGCTGCTCGACGTGTTCCTCGTGCTGGCCTTCATCGCCGCGGCCGTGCACGGGTACCGCGCGGGCCTCCTGCGCACCGCCGCCGGCCTGATCGGGCTCGTGCTCGGCGGCCTCGCCGCGTACCTCGTGATGCCGTGGGTATCGGGGTTGGTCCCCGCACCGGAATGGCGAGCACCCGCGGCGATCGGCACGGCGCTGGTGCTCCTGTCACTCGGCGCATGGCTCGGCGCGGTCGTCGGTCGTGCGCTCAGCCGTGGCGCCCGCGCCGTGAAGCTCGGCGTGCTCGACCGTGTCCTCGGCGCCATCGGCAACCTCCTGGTCGCCGCGTTCGTGGTCGTGCTCGTCGCGTCGGGCGTGTCGGCGATGGGCGTGCCGGTGCTCTCGCCGGCGGTCGCCGGCTCCCGCGTGCTCACCGCCCTCGACCAGGTCACGCCCGCGCCGACCCGCACCCTGCTCGCCGAGATCCGCACGGCTGCGCTCGGCCAGGGCATCCCCTGGCTCGTGCAGGTGCTCGATGCGCCGACCGAGGCGCCTGAGCTGCCCTCGGGCGGCGTCGACGACGCCGAGCTCGCACGCGCGGCGACCTCGGTGGTGCGCGTCACCGGCACGGCCTTCCAGTGCGGCAGCAACCTGTCGGGCAGCGGCTTCGTCGTCGCCGAGGACCGCATCGTCACCAACGCGCACGTGGTCGCCGGCGTCACCGAGCCGATCGTCGAGGCGCCCGGGCAGCCGGCGCTCGCCGGTCGCGTGGTGGCCTTCGACCGCGAGAACGACCTCGCCCTCATCGCCGTGTCGGGACTGCTGACCCCGCCGCTCCCGATCGCCGACCTCACGACGGGTTCCGACGCCGCCGTGGCCGGCTATCCGTTCGGCGGTCCGCTCGAACTGCGGCCGGCCCGCGTGATGTCGGTCGGGCCGATCACCATCGAGGAGGGCGGCCGCACCTCGACACGCGAGATCATGACGGTCGCCGCCGACGTCGACCACGGCAACTCGGGCGGTCCGGTGCTCACGGGCGACGGCGCCGTGGGCGGCGTGGTGTTCGCCAAGTCGGATTCCGTCGAGAACGTGGGCTACGCCATCCCGGTGTCCACGCTGTCGCCGCTCGCAGAGCAGGCGCCGCTGCTGGAGGACACCGTGGACTCGGGGTCGTGCGCCGACTGATCGGCGTGCCACACATCGCGGAGATACGATCCRCCGCGCCGCGCGGTCCACGGCTTCGTCGGTGCGGCGGATCGTATATCCGCTGTACGTGACCGTGACAGGTGGTGCGACCGGTCGATCGTGCCGCGCGGCTCAGTCCGCGGTGAAGCCCTCGAACCGGATGCCCCAGCTGACCTGCCACTCGTCACCCGGGTCGAGCCAGCGCAGGCCGCGACCCGAGTTGAACGCCTCGGCGGGAGCCGTCATCGGCTCCACGGCGATCGCCACGTCGCCGTCTTCGCCGGGGAACTCGCGGCTCGTGTAGACCTGCACGTAGTCGAACTCGTCGTCGGCCCAGATGGACACCGTTCGCCCGTCGGGCGCGGTGAGCGTGTGCAGCACGACACCGTCTTCGCTGGCCACCTCGCCGAACGCGTCGTCGAGGTGGAGGTCGCTCACACGCCGGCCGTCGCGCAGGTCCCACTCGGTGTCGTCGACGGGAACCTCGCCGGTGGGCAGCAGGCGGTCGTCGACCTCGATGTGGCTCGCCGCGTCCAGGCGCAGCGTGAGGTCGCCGGTGGGCACGCCGCCGATCTTCAGGTAGGGGTGCGAGCCGAGTGCGACCGGCGCCGCCTCGGCGCCCAGGTTCTCCACGTAGTGGGTGACCTTGAGGCCGTCGGCGACGAGCTCGTAGTGCACGGCGGTGCCGAGCAGGTAAGGGTAGCCGAGCTGCGGGTAGATCGTCGCGGAGAGGGTCACCGAGTCGCGCTCGCGGGCGATCGGCTTGTACTCGGTGTACCGCAGCAGGCCGTGGATGGCGTTGTTGCGGGCCGGCTCGGTAATGGCGAGCTGGTGCTCGACGCCCTCGTGCGTCCACCGGCCGTCGCGGATGCGGTTCGGCCACGGCGCGAGCACGATGCCGGCGCCCATGGGGGGCGCCTGGTCCTCGGCGTAGGGAGGAACGAGGTCGATGCCGTTGATGCTGAGGGTGCGGATGCCCGCAGCGACGGCCGTGATCGTGGCCTGCAGGTCGCCGCTCGACGTCGAGGTCTCGAGCACGAACTGCTCGCCCGTGGGAAGAGTCATGGATCCACTTTAGGGTCTCGGGCGAGGTGCACCGCGAGCCCCGAGGCCTCGAGTTCTGCGACGAGCGGGGCCGGCGCCGCGGCATCCGTCACCAGCACGTCGAAGGCGTCGATCGGGGCGATGCGGCCCAGGTGCACCTCGCCGAGCTTCGAGCCGTCGGCGACCACGACGGCCCTGGCCGCGGCGCGCAGCATGAGCGCCTTCACCGCCGCCTCGGGCAGGTTCGCGTTCGTCACGCCGTGTGCCGGGTCGACGCCGTTGCAGCCGATGAAGGCGAGGTCGGCGTGCACCTCCTCGAGCATCGACCCGGCCAGCGGATGCACGAGCGAGTGCTGCTTCGGGCGCAGGGTGCCGCCCGTCACGACGACCGTGAAGCGCGGGATCTCGTCCTCGAGCTCGAGCGCGATCGAGAGGCCGTTCGTGAACACGACGAGGTCGTCGAGGTCGGCGCGGGCGCGCAGGGCGCGTGCGATCTGGAGGGTGGTCGTGCCGACGTCGAGGATGACGCTCTGGCCGCTGCGCACGAGCGACGCGGCGTACTCGCCGATCGACCGCTTCGGCTCCACGGATGCCGCGAGCGCCTCCTCGAAGCTCGGCTCGCGTTCGGGGCGCTCGGCCTCGAGCAC
>NZ_JBFUCL010000409.1:0-2950 GCF_056405255.1 Agromyces sp. P1_H4
CTGCCTGGCGGCCTGCGTCGAGGCCGAGTTGCGCACACGTCATCCCGACGGGCTGCTCTGGACGCGCTCCGAGTTCGAGGCCGTGCGCGACGCCGTCGCGGCGAGCGTCGTCGACCGGATGTTCGAGACGGTCGGGCTCGTCGCGCGCATCCTGCGCCTCGCGCGGGAAGCCGACCGGGCCATCTCGGGCGCCTCGAGCATGCAGCTCATGGCCGCGCTCGGCGACATGCGGAGCCAGCTCGCCGCGCTCGTGCCGACGGGATTCGTCTCGGCGACCGGTCTCGAGCGACTGCGGCACCTGCCCCGCTACCTCGAGGGCATCCTCCTCCGGGTTCGCAAGCTGCAGGAGAATCCCGGCCGCGACCGGCAGGCGATGAACCAGCTGGAGGCATCGATCGCCGCATTCGAGACGGCCGGCGGACGGATCCCCATCGACCCCGAGTCGCCCGCGCACCTCGTGCGCGTGCGCTGGATGCTCGAGGAGTTGCGGGTCGGCCTGTTCGCGCAGGAGCTCCGCACCGCCGAGACCGTCTCGCCGCAGCGCATCGCCAAGGCGCTCGCCGGCTGACGACGAGCGGGCGCACTCGCGCACGCAAGGGGTTGACCGCGCCCCATCGCGGGCGCAAGGTGGTCGCGGCCGGTGGCGCCCCTGCGATCCACCCGAATCACCCGATCCGAATCTCGCGAATGGCGCATCCCCCGGTTCTGCAACGACGCAGGGAGAACATCGTGAAGAGAACGCACACCATCGGAGTCGGGGTGGTGGCTGCCACGGCGGTCATCGCGCTCGCCACCAGCACCGCACCAGCCATCGCGGCCGTGCCCACTGACACGAGCGGGCTGCGAGCCGCCGTGACCGCCGACGCCATCATGGACCACCTCGCCGAGCTCCAGGCGATCGCCGACGCGAACGACGGCACCCGCGCGAGCGGTACGCCCGGATTCGACGCCTCGATCGACTACGTCGCCGGCCTGCTCGAGGCCGCGGGCTATGAGGTGACCGTCCAGGACTTCCTGTTCAACTCGTTCCGTGAGCTGTCGGACCCGGAGTTCGACCAGGTGTCCCCGAACCCGACGGTGTACGAGCCGAACGTCGACTTCATCACGGCCGACTACTCGGGCAGCGGCGACGTGACCGCGCCGCTCCAGGCGGTCGACCTCGTGCTCCCGCCCGGACCGGAGGCCGGCTCCTCGACGAGCGCGTGCGAGCCCGAGGACTTCGCGGACTTCGTCGAAGGGAACATCGCCCTCGTGCAGCGCGGCACGTGCGACTTCTCGGTGAAGGCCGACAACGCATTCGACGCGGRCGCCGTGGGCGTCATCATCTTCAACGAGGGCCAGGAGGGCCGCACCGAGACGCTCGCCGCCACCCTCGGGGCGGAGTTCGCCGACCCGATCCCGGTCGTCGGCACCTCGTTCGCGATCGGCGAGGAGCTCGCCGGACTGGCCGAAGCCGGCCAGGTGGTCGTCCACCTGCAGACCGACACGCTCATCGAGCTCGACGTGCCCACCTCGAACCTCATCGCCGAGACGCCGACCGGACGCGACGACCGCGTCGTCATGGCCGGCRCGCACCTCGACTCCGTCGCCGAAGGCCCCGGGATCGAGGACAACGGCACCGGCTCGGCGACGCTGCTCGAGATCGCGCTCCAGATGGCGAACCTCGGCATCGAGCCCCGCAACACCGTGCGCTTCGCATGGTGGGGCGCCGAGGAGGCGGGCCTCGTCGGGTCGCAGTACTACGTCGACTCCCTCACGAAGCGTCAGGCGAAGGACATCGGCCTCTACCTCAACTTCGACATGATCGGCTCGCCCAACTTCGGCCGGTTCATCTACGACGGGAACGGCGACGCCTTCGGCACCTCCGGCCCGAACGGAAGCGCCGGCATCGAGGGGGTCTTCGAGGACTACTTCGCCTCGCAGGGCCTCGCCACGGAGCCGACGGCGTTCGACGGACGCTCGGATTACGACGCGTTCATCAGCGCCGGCATCCCGGCAGGAGGCCTGTTCACCGGAGCCGAGGACGCGAAGTCCGAGGACCAGGTCGCGCTCTACGGCGGCCTCGCCACGTACGAGGGCGCACCGGTCTCGTTCGACCCGTGCTACCACCAGGCCTGCGACAGCATGGACCCGATCGGTGACGGCGCGGACGCCGGCCTCTACGAGGCGCTGAACGACGCGTACGACGGCGCACTCGAGTACGAGGGCGTGATCAGCAACGTGAACACGCTGGCCCTCGAGCAGATGGCGGATGCCGCGGCGCACGCGATCCTCACGTACGCCATGTCGACGAGTGCGGTGAACGGCACGGCCAAGGCCTCCCCCGTCGCCGGGCAACACGTCGGAGACCGTCTCGGTTCGCACTTCCGACGCTGAACGGACACGTCGGCTCTCGCTCCGGCACGGCCGTGGGGAGGGCCGACGCCCGCGTCGCGGGCGGGGCTCCCCGCGTCCGGCCGCCGACGCGTGCCACCTGCTGTCGCGGCATCCGCCTCGATAGAGTGGACGGACCGTGGGCAGCTACTCCGATCTCCTCAGAACCCCGGGCGTCGCTCGGATCATCGCCGCCCAGCTGACCGCACGATTCCCGTCGGGAATGCTGTCGCTCGCGYTCCTCCTTCATGTCGAACGGCAGACCGGCTCCTATGGCGCGGCGGGCCTCGTGCTCGCCGCGACCTCGATCGGCCAGGCCGTCGCCGGGCCGCTCACGAGCCGCCTCATGGGCCGCTTCGGCATGCGACCGGTGCTCATCACCACGCTGGCCGTCTGCGTCACCGCGATCGTCACGATCGGCGTCGTGCCCATGTCGGTGCCCGCGTACATGGCGGTCGGCCTCGTCGCCGGGCTCTCCACCCCGCCCGTGCAGCCCGCCGTGCGCACGATCTACCCGAAGATGGTGAACTCGCGCCAGCTCACGCCGCTGTTCTCCCTCGACGCCTCGGCGCAGGAG
>NZ_JBFUCL010000410.1:0-2944 GCF_056405255.1 Agromyces sp. P1_H4
GCTCCACCCGTGAGAGCCAGCCGGTCGAGCAGCTCGTCGAGCTCGGCCACGGTGAGGCTGGGCTCGGCGGCCGGCTCGCCCATCGCGGCGGCGACCCCGCGCCATCCGACGCCGACACGGCCCTGTCGCGGCTTGCCCACGAGGAACCCGACC
This sequence comes from Agromyces sp. P1_H4, assembly GCF_056405255.1. Lineage (NCBI taxonomy): Bacteria > Bacillati > Actinomycetota > Actinomycetes > Micrococcales > Microbacteriaceae > Agromyces > Agromyces sp. P1_H4. Next base: position 154 of record NZ_JBFUCL010000410.1, read on the forward strand.
GCGGGCGCGATCTCGTCGGGCTCGAGCCGACGGAGGAGATCGGCCAGCGCGTCGACCTTGGCCAGGCGCGAGCGCGTCGACGTGACGGCGTCGGCCGTGGTCACGAGCTCGTCGAGCAGCACGGGGCCAGTCTGCCACCGGCATCCGACATCGACGCGGCGACCGATCACCGAAGATCTGCGGCGCGACCTGCCGGACCTCAGCGCCTCACATCGCCCTGGTGCCGTCGGACATCACCGGCGAGATGAGCCCGAACACGTTGCCGTCGGGGTCGAGCAGGTAGCCGACCCTGCCGACGCCCTGCATGTCGTCGGCGGGCAGGGCCTCGGCGCCGCCCAGTTCCAGGCCGCGACGCATGAGCGCGTCGACGTCATCGACGCCCACGACGATGTTGCATCCGTTCACGGCGGCGCCCACCTCGGGCTTCGGGCCCATGCGCTGGGTCAGGCCGCYGTTGATGCCGAGGCCCGGCTGCCCGGCGGTGTTGCCGATGGCACCCTCGCCGGTGTCGATGGACCAGTACGGCATCTCGCCGAACTGCGTGAACTCCCATCCGAGCAGCTCGGAGTAGAAGTCGATGAGCCGCTGCGGCTCCGACGCGTGGATCTCGAAGTGCACGACGAGGTTCGCCATGGTGTCTTCCCTGTCTCGGATGCCGCACACGGTACGCCCGGGCGCCGACATCCGCGACCCTGGCGAGGACCCAGCCCGCGACCGGGCCGCGACGTCGAATTACGCCGACGCGACCACGGCACTCCGCCTCCGCCCGGCGTTCGCCACCACGAGCGCCGCGACGCCGAGCAGGAGGATGACCGGCGCCCCGAGCTCGAGCGCGACCTGCAGGCCCGCGGTCGTGGCGAGCACGCCGAGCCCGAGCGCCGCGACCGCCTGCACGAGGTAGCCCACGACGTAGGCCGCCGAGATCACGGCCGCGCGATGGTGTGCGGGCGCGCTCCCGGTGACGAGGCCGAGCCCGCCCGAGAACATGAGGCTGTAGCCGGCGCCCGCCACGAGCGATGAGGCGATGAATGCCGCGAGCGAGTGGTCGAGCCCCGCCACGATGAGCAGGCCGAGACCCACGAGCGCGAGCGCCGGACCGAGCGTGACGGCGACCCGGGGGCGCAGCGGCCGGGCGAGCACCGCGACCACGCCGATCGTCACCGCCGAGATGGAGATGATGGCGCCGTTGACGAACGCATTGTCGCTGCGCACGAGGTCGCGGGCGATCTGCGCGCCGAGCGCGAGGAAGATGGCGCCCATCGCATAGGCCGCCGAGATGCCGAGTGTGCCGGCCGTGAACGCCCCACGCTCCTCACGCGGCATCCGGGGCAGTCGCGGTCGCCACGTGCCGGATGCCTCGTCGCGGGTGTGCCGGGGAAGGGCGAACACGAACGCACCGACCAGCACCGTGACCGCCGTGAGCACCCAGAAGCTCAGGTGCAGCGGGGCCGGCGCGTACTGCACGAGCGCTCCCCCGACGATCGTCGCGAGTGCCAGCCCGCCGGCGGTGGCCGCGGTCGTCGCCGAGCTCGCACGGCGTGCGCCGTCGCGGCCGCCGAACTCGACCATGGCGGCCGTGGCTGGGCTCAGCGAGAGCCCGACGCCGACGCCCATGAGCGCGCGTCCGATGAAGACCCAGGCCAGGTCGGGAGCGAGCCCGAAGGCGACCGAGCCGGCCGTGAGCGCAGCCAGCCCCATCAGGATGACCGCCCGCCGGCCGATCACGTCGGACAGGTTGCCGAACACGATGAGCACCGGCACCAGCACGAGCGGGTAGATCGCGAAGATCGCGGTCGTCACCGACGGCTGCAGCTGCCACTCCGCCGCATACAGCGGATACACGACCGTGGGCGCTGCGCTCGCCCAGAGCGCGAGTCCGGCGACGGATGCCGCGGTCCAGAATCCTGCCCGATCCGATAGAGCCATGGGTGCCGCCTCTCGATCCCCTGAGTTGGAATCACCAAGTTAGCACGCTGGATCTGTTTTTCCTAGTCAGTTGGTATGCTGAATGCATGGAACGTGAAGCGGATGCCACGGCGACCGCCGTCGGCGAGCTGACGCTTGCCGTGACTGCCGTCGGCCGCACCGACGACGCCGCCGCGGCCGTCGAGCGCTGCTCGATCGCCCGCAGCCTCGAGGTGCTCGGCCAGAAGTGGTCGCTGCTCATCGTGCGCGAGGCGATGTGGGGCCGCACCCGATTCGCCGAGTTCCGCTCCCGCCTGGGCATCGCGCCCGACGTGCTCACTGACCGCCTCGGACGACTCGTCGACGGCGGCATCCTCGAGCGTCGGCCCTACCGCGACGAGGGCGAGCGCGAGCGCGAGGAATACGTGCTGACGGATGCCGGGCGGGCCCTGCTGCCGGTCCTCGCCGCCATGAGCGCCTGGGGCGACGAGCACCGCCCGAGCGGTTTCGGGCCGGCCGCCCTCTACACCGACCGCGACTCGGGCGCTCCCCTGCGTCTCGCGTTCGTCGACGCCGACGGCGTGGAGCGCGACCCCGCGGGCGTCGCCGTCGTGCGCGGGCCGGGCGCCCGGCCGCTCGCGTAGCCGCTCGTCACACCTGCCTTGACATGCGCTGCGGCATCCGCTGCAATATATTGCATGCCACTGACCGCCGCACGCGCCGTCGTGCGCCCGAGCTCCCTGCGCGACTACGCCTACCGCGAGCTGCGCGACGCGATCGTGAGCGGCGAGCTCGCCCCCGGCGAGCGCCTGCGCGACCCCGAGCTCGAGCAGTGGCTCGGGGTGAGCCGCACGCCGATCCGCGAGGCGATCGCGCGGCTCGAGAT
>NZ_JBFUCL010000411.1:0-2931 GCF_056405255.1 Agromyces sp. P1_H4
GCCTCAGTGCGCGAAGGTGCCGCCGCCGCCCGCGCCCGACGCCGCGCCCCGGCGCCGGTACTGCCGCGAGCGGATCGTGACGAACACCGCCGACAGCACGATCGCGATGCCCGACCCGAGCAGCACCGCGAGGGTGCCCTCGTCGGCCACGTCGGGGAGCCCGGCGAACGCGAGCTCGTTCATGAGCAGCGAGACCGTGAAGCCGATGCCGCCGAGCGCGGACACCACCACCAGGTCGCCGAACGTGAGGGGCGTGGTGCCCGGCTTCGGGCGGGCGATGAGTCCGCCGATGAGCCCGGCGAGGGTGATGCCCACGACCTTGCCGACCGGAAGGCCCACCAGGATGCCCCAGAACGCCGGGTCGAGCTCGCTCGGCGACACCTGCGGCACCGGCACCATCGCCGCGGTGAAGGCGAACAGCGGCAGGATCACTCCGTTCGACCAGGGCTCGAGCGCGTGCGCCGCGCGCCCGGCCGGACGCCGGGCCATGACGAGGCCGAGCGCCACGCCCGCGATCGTCGCGTGCACGCCCGACTGGTACACGAAGTACCAGGCGAGCACGCCCAGCACGATGAGCAGCGCCATGATCGGCCACTGCGGCCGACGCGAGAGGATCCAGCCCGACCTCGGCTTCATGAGCCTCGAGACCATGCCGAACAGGGTGATGGCGATGACGCCGAAGCCCAGTGCAGCCAGGTTGGCGTCGGTCGTGAAGAAGAACGCGATGATGAGGATCGCGATGAGGTCGTCGAGCACGGCGAGCGCGAGCAGGAACACCCGCACGCGGGTGGGCAGGAACCGTCCGAAGACGGCGAGCACGCCGAGCGCGAACGCGATGTCGGTCGCGGTCGGGATCGGCCAGCCGTCGACCGTCGGGGTGCCCGCCGTGAAGGCGAGGAAGATGCCGGCCGGAACGACCACGCCACCGACGGCGGCGATCGCGGGCAGCAGCGCCTTCGACAGCGAGTTCAGCTCGCCGATGACGAGCTCGCGCTTGAGCTCGACGGCGACGATGAAGAAGAAGATCGCGAGCAGCCCGTCGCTGACCCAGTGGCCCGYCGACAGGTCGAGTCGGAGCCACGGGATCTCGAGGTGCGCGTTCTTCAGGTCGACCGCGGCGGGGCCGATCGGGAGATTGGCGATGACGAGGCCGAGCACGGCCGCCACGAGGAGCAGCGCGGCGGCGAATCGTTCGGAGCGGAGGACGTTCATGCGACTCCCTGTCGGTGAAGTCTCGGTGCCACGGCGGTGCAGTACGTGCGGTACGACTTGCCGGGCGCGGAAGGGGGCGACGACGTTCGACGTCGGCCGACCAGCCTTCCCGGCACTCCGCCGCCAATCCTATCGAGGCGCCCTCTCGCAGCGCCTAGCATGGCGGAGACGGCGCGTCGGGGATTCGGCGGCCGCCGGAGGGAGCGAGCGTGGGCGACATCCGCAACGGGCCGCAGGCCGTCACACCCGAACCGATGCGAGCCGGGCCGGCGGATGCCTCGGCGCTCGACGAGCTCATCCGCACCGTCGCACTGCTGCGCGCCCCCGGCGGCTGCCCGTGGGACGCCGACCAGACGCACGAGAGCCTCGTGCAGTACCTCGTCGAGGAGAGCTGGGAGCTCATCGACGCGATCGAGTCGGGCGACCGCGACGAGATGATCGAGGAGCTCGGCGACGTGCTCTACCAGGTGCTGTTCCACGCCGACATCGCCGCGCACACGCCCGGCGAGGACTTCGACATCGAGGACGTCGCGGCGCACATGACCGCGAAGATGGTGTCGCGGCATCCGCACGTCTTCGGCGGCGACCGCACCGCCGAGACGGCCGACGACGTGGTGTCGTTCTGGGAGGACCTCAAGGCCGACGAGAAGCCGCACCGCACGAGCGTGCTCGACGGGATCCCACGCGGCATGCCCGCACTGGCCCTGGCGCAGAAGGTGATCGGCAAGGCCGAGAAGGCCGGGGTGGTCGTCGAGCCGGTTCCGGATGCCGCGGCGCCCGTCGCGCCCGCCACGGAGGACGAGCTGGGTCGCCTGCTGTTCTCGCTCGTGGCATCCGCTCGCTCGCAGGGACTCGACGCCGAGCGGGCCCTACGGCACGCCGTGCGCGGGTTCGAGGGGGAGGTGCGTGCGGCCGAGCGCGCCGCGGCCGACGCCGACCGCGCCGCGGCCGAAGCTGACCGCGCCGAGGCCGACGCCGACCGCTGAGTCGCGTTCAGTCGAGCCCGAGCCCGTCGCGCCACGTCGGGTGCGACGGCGTCCAGCCGAGCGAGCGCGCGAGGCGGTTGTCGGCGGCACGCCCCGGGGCGCCGGCCACCAGTTCGAGCGCGTCACTCGTGTAGCCGCCCCGCTCGGCGAGCACCGGACCCCAGTCGGCCAGTCGGGAGGGGTCGTCGTCGACCACGTTCACCGCGCCGGCCGGCCAGTCGAGGGCGAGCACGGTCGCCGCCACGGCGTCGTCGACGTGGATCCAGCTCGTGTGATCGGTCGTCGCCACCACGCGGCCCGCTCCCGCCTCGCGCGTGAGCATGCCGTCGGGCGCGTACCAGGTGCCCGCCCCGTAGAGGAGCCCGTATCGCAGCACGGTGCCGTGCGGCATCCGCGCGAGGTCCCGGTCGAGCGACTCGACGGGCGCGTAGACGGGGCCGCCCGTGACCGGGTCGACGGCTGCCGGCTCGTCCTCGGTCGCGGGTCGTTCGCCCGGCTCGTACCGCCAGGAGACGCTCTCGGCGATCATCCGGTCCACGCCGGCCTCGAGTGCGCCGTCGACGAGGTTCGCGGTGCCCTCCACGCGGAGGCGCGCGTTGCCCGCCCAGTCGCGACCCGACAGGTCGGTGAGCAGGTGCACGATCGCGTCGGGACGCGCCGCGGCGATGGCCTCGGCGACGGAGGCGGGATCGAGTGCGTCCATGGCGACCGGTTCGCCGCCGGCGTCGAGGAT
>NZ_JBFUCL010000412.1:0-2882 GCF_056405255.1 Agromyces sp. P1_H4
GGGTGCGGCCGCGAGGGGGCTTCGTGGTGCTCGACTTCGGCGCGGACTTCGAGGCGGGCGTCTTCGCGCCGGCGGCCTTCGTGCTCGCGGCCTTGGCCGCGGGGGTCTTCGCGCCGCCGGTCTTGCCGGTCTTGCCGGTCTTGCCGGCCGAGGACGATCCCGGCTTGGCGGTGGTGCCCCCGGCGCTCGCCTTCGGGCGCGGCGACGACAGCGCGTCGGCGTTGGCGGGCCGACGCGGCACGCCCGACGAGCGCGGAGGGCGCGGAGCATCCGGATGCATCGCCCCTCCTCACTCTCCCGGAAAGCACGACGGGGACGACCCCACGGCCGCCCCCGTCACGATCAGGCTGGTCAGGCCGTGAATCGGGGGAACGCGGAGCGACCCGCGTACACCGCGGCCTCGCCGAGCTCTTCTTCGATCCTCAGGAGCTGATTGTACTTCGCGACGCGCTCGGACCGGGCGGGCGCGCCCGTCTTGATCTGGCCGCAGTCGGTCGCCACCGCGAGGTCGGCGATGGTCGTGTCCTCGGTCTCGCCCGAGCGGTGGGAGAGCACCGCGGTGTAGCCGGCGCGCTGCGCGAGCTTCACGGCGTCGAGCGTCTCGGTCAGCGTGCCGATCTGGTTGACCTTGACGAGGATCGAGTTGCCGGCGCGCTTGGCGATGCCGTCGGCGAGGCGCTTCGGGTTGGTGACGAACAGGTCGTCGCCGACGAGCTGCAGCTTCGAGCCCAGCTGCTCGGTGAGCGCCGCCCAGCCCTCCCAGTCGTCCTCGGCGAGCGGGTCCTCGATGGAGATGAGCGGGTAGGCGGCGGCGAGCTCGCCGTAGTACGCGCTCATCTCGGCCGACGTGCGGTCCTTGCCCTCGAAGCGGTAGACGCCGTTCTCGAAGAACTCGGTGGCCGCGACATCCAGGCCGAGCGCGATGTCGGTGCCGAGCGTGAAGCCCGCCTTGCCGATCGCCTCGGCGATGAAGTCGAGCGCGTCGCGGTTCGACGCGAAGTCGGGCGCGAAGCCGCCCTCGTCGCCGAGGCCGGTGGACAGGCCCTTCGACTTCAGCAGGCTCTTCAGCGCGTGGTAGGTCTCGACGCCCCAGCGGAGGCCCTCGGAGTAGGTGGGCGCGCCGATCGGCAGCACCATGAACTCCTGGATGTCGACGCCGGTGTCGGCGTGCGCGCCGCCGTTGATGATGTTCATCATCGGAACGGGCAGCACGTGCGCGTTCGGGCCGCCGAGGTAGCGGAAGAGCGGGAGGTCGGCCGAGTCGGCGGCGGCCTTGGCGACCGCGAGGCTCACGCCGAGGATGGCGTTGGCGCCGAGGCGGCTCTTGTTGTCGGTGCCGTCGGCCTCGATGAGGGCGGCGTCGACGAGGCGCTGGTCGGCGGCGTCGAGGTCCTCGACGGCGGGGCCGAGGTCGTCGAGCACGGCGTCGACGGCCTTCTGCACGCCCTTGCCGAGGTAGCGGTCGCTGTCGCCGTCGCGCAGCTCGTACGCCTCGAAGGCGCCGGTCGACGCGCCCGAGGGCACCGCCGCACGGGCCAGCGAGCCGTCGTCGAGCAGCACCTCGACCTCGACGGTCGGGTTGCCGCGCGAGTCGAGAATCTCGCGGGCGCCTACAGCTTCGATGAATGCCACAGTGAACTCCTCTGTGATGGGGGGTGTGCGTCGGACGACTCCGTCGTGATCCGCAGGCCAGTCTAGTAACGCTCACGACTCGTGTTTCGACCGCGGTCGGGGCGCGACGCTGCGTCGACGGATGCCGCGGGCGTCGGCCCGACGGATGCCGCGGGTGTACGGCATCCGCCCGCGGCATCCGTGGCCCCGGCTTCGCGAGTGGTCGATCTTGGCGGAGCTTCTCGCCCACCGTCGCCAAGATCGCCCACTCGTCGACAGGACGACCGGATCCGCGTTCCCTGCCGCCGTTCGGCCTGTGGAATGGTGACGACCTCGCGATCGTCGTTGCGCCACGCTGTGCGCATGCGCGACCTCCCAGGACTGCCCTTGCCGCGGGGCGCGGCCATTCGCACGAGCGAACATGCCGCGTTCGAGACGACCAGGGCGAGGCTTCGAGGACGACACGTCCAGCATCCGTTCACCGGGGTGAGCTCCATCGGGCTGGATCTCGACGCGATCGTGGACGCGTGCATCGCGTACGAGCCGCTGCTGCGGCCGGGCGAAGCGTTCAGCCACTCGACCGCCGCGTTGTTGTTCGGCGCTCCCCTGCCGGCGAGTCACAGCTCGCCGCACCCGCTTCACGTCCTGAGTCCGGGCCCGACGCGGCCCCGCACCGACGGCGTGATCGGCCACCGCTCCGCGCGGACGTTCCCGACCGTGATGCGATTCGGCCTGCCCATCGTGACGCCCACCACCGCCTGGATCCAGCTGGCCGCGACCCTACGCCGCGAGGACCTGACGGCGATCGGCGACTACCTCGTGACTGGAGCGCCGCACGGTCGCGCCCGCGAATCCCCGCTTGCGACGCTCGATGAGCTCGCTCGAGCGGTCGAGCAGGGTTCCGGATGCCGCGGCGCGCGCAGCGCGCGCTGGGCACTGGCACGCATGCGCGTCGGCGCCGCGTCCAGGCCCGAGACCCTGCTTCGCCTGCTCATCCTCGCCGCGGGCCTGCCGGAGCCGGTGATCGCTCCCCCGGTGGAGGTCGCCGGAGGTCGCCTCACGCTGCATCCCGACCTCGCCTATCCCGAACTTCGCATCGCCATCGAGTACGAAGGCGACGGCCATCGTGAAGCCAGGCGATGGGAGCGCGACATCGAACGGCGTGAACTCCTCGAGGATGCGGGCTGGCGCATCATCCGGGTCACGCATCGGGCGCTCGTCGGCGACCCCGACGTGGTCGTCGAACGCATCCGCCGCGCACGCAGCGCGCG
>NZ_JBFUCL010000413.1:0-2874 GCF_056405255.1 Agromyces sp. P1_H4
TGACGGGGTCGCTCACGACCCGCGTGAGTGCGGCGGCGAGGTCGGCGACGAAGGCRTCGGGGTCCAGTGGCGTGCCCGTGCCGTCGTCGGCCTGCTCGATGGGCACCAGCACCCCGGTCACGCCGTCGTCCACGACCTCGGGGATGCCGCCGGTCGCCGTGCCGACGACGGGCGCGCCGCACGCCATCGCCTCGAGGTTGACGATGCCGAGCGGTTCGTAGACCGACGGGCAGACGAACGTGGTCGCTGCGGTGAGGAGCGCGGTCAGCTCGTTTCGCGGCAGGTGCCGGTCGATCCACACCACGCCCCCGCGCTCGGCGCGCAGCTCGTCGACGAGGGCGGTGACCTCCGCCATGATCTCCTCGGTGTCGGGCGCGCCGGCGCAGAGCACGAGCTGCACGTCGGCGGGCAGCATCCGGGCGGCCCTGAGCAGGTACGGCAGGCCCTTCTGGCGCGTGATGCGGCCGACGAAGATGACCGAGGGGCGATCGGGGTCGAGCCCCAGGGATCGCGCCAGGTCGGCGTCGTCATTCGGCTTCCAGTCGGCGAGGTCGATGCCGTTGTAGACGACCTCGACACGCGCGGGGTCGATGGCAGGGTACGACCGGAGGATGTCGCGCCGCATGCCGTCGCTCACGGCGATGACCGCGTCGGCATCCTCGAAGGCGGTGCGCTCCACCCATGACGAGAGACGGTAGCCGCCGCCGAGCTGTTCCGCCTTCCAGGGGCGCAGCGGCTCGAGGCTGTGCGCCGTCACGACGTGCGGGATGCCGTGCAGCTTCTTCGCGGTGAAGCCCGCGAAGTTCGCGTACCAGGTGTGCGAGTGCACGAGGTCGGCTCCGGCGGCATCCCCCGCCATGAGCAGGTCGACCCCCATGGTGCCGAGCGCCGGATTGCGCCCGTCGAACTCGGCCGGCGTGGCGTAGCCGAAGGTGCCAGCCTCGTCGCGGGGAGCGCCGAAGCTGCGGACGACGACCTCGAGGTCGCGACGCAGCGCTCTGACGAGCTCGGCGACATGCACCCCCGCTCCTCCATAGACCTCGGGTGGATATTCGCGGGTGAGCAGGTCGACGCGCATGCCCTAACGGTATCGCAGCGCTTCCGCAATGGCCGGACTCCGTCGCCCGGAAACCGTCGTCGCCTGACTACGCTGGGTCCATGGCCACGCGCAAGGTATTCGGCATCGTGCTCGCTGGGGGCGAGGGCAAGCGACTCATGCCCCTCACGGAGGACCGGGCCAAGCCCGCGGTGCCGTTCGGCGGCCAGTACCGTCTCGTGGACTTCGCGCTGTCGAACCTCCTCAACTCCGGCTTGCGCCAGATCGTCGTGCTCACGCAGTACAAGTCGCACAGCCTCGACCGTCACGTGTCGCAGACCTGGCGCATGAACGGCCTGCTCAACTCCTACGTGGCCTCCGTGCCCGCCCAGCAGCGTCTCGGCAAGCGCTGGTTCTCGGGTTCGGCCGACGCGATCCTGCAGAGCCTCAACCTGATCTACGACGAGCAGCCCGACATCATCGTGGTCGTCGGCGCCGACCACGTGTACCGCATGGACTTCAGCCAGATGATCGACGCGCACATCGAGTCGGGCCTGGCCGCGACCGTCGCTGCGATCCGCCAGCCGATCTCGCTCGCCGACCAGTTCGGCGTCATCGAGGTCGACGAGAAGCGCCCTGACCACATCCGCCGGTTCCTCGAGAAGCCGAAGGACCCGGTGGGCCTTCCCGACGCGCCCCACGAGGTGCTGGCGTCCATGGGCAACTACGTCTTCAACGCCGACGCCCTGATCGACGCCGTGCTGCGCGACGGGGAGCGTACGGATTCGAGTCACGACATGGGCGGCGACATCATCCCCGCATTCGTCGACCAAGGTGCCGCTGGCGTCTACGACCTCCGGCGCAACGACGTGCCCGGCTCGACCGATCGCGATCGCTACTACTGGCGCGACGTGGGAACGATCGACTCCTTCTTCGAGGCGCACCAGGACCTCATCTCGGTACTCCCGGTCTTCAACCTCTACAACCGCGAGTGGCCCATCTTCAGCCAGCAGTTGAACTCGCCGCCCGCGAAGTTCACCCGCGACGCGCGCGGCTCGCTCGGCACGGTGATCGACTCGATCGTCTCGCTCGGCTCGGTCATCTCGGGCGCGCACGTCGAGCGCAGCGTGCTCGGGCCGTGGGCGATCGTGGGGTCGGGCGCGCACGTCGCCGACTCGATCCTCTTCGACCGCGCGCGCATCGAGGCCGGGGCCACGGTGCAGCGGGCCATCCTCGACAAGGAGGTCGTCGTCGAGGCCGGCGCGCACATCGGCGTCGATCGCGCGAACGACCTGGCGCGCGGGTTCATCGTGACCGACAGCGGCATCACCGTGGTCGGCAAGGGTTCGCGGGTGCGGGCCACCGCGTGACCGCAACGGCAGCCGGCCGCGCGAGCGGCCCCCTCGTCGTGCTCGACGCCGATTCCACGCTGATCCGCGAAGAGGCCATCGAACTGCTGGCGGATGCCGCGGGGAGCCTCGCCCTCGTCACCGAGGTCACCGAGCGCGCGATGCGCGGCGAGCTCGACTTCGCCGCCAGCCTGCGCGAACGCGTCGCCACCCTCGCCGGGCTCGACCTCTCGGTGTTCGCCGAGGCCCGGGCGCGGATGACCCCCACGCCCGGCGTGCAGGAACTCATCGACGGCGTGCACGCCGCCGGCGGTCGCGTCGGCGTGGTCTCGGGCGGCTTCCACGAGCTGCTCGACCCGCTCGCCGAGCGGCTCGGACTCGACTTCTGCCGGGCGAACCGACTCGAGGTCGAGGGAGGCCGCCTGACGGGGCGGGTCGACGGGGCGATCGTCGTCGCGCACCGCAAGGCGGCGGCGCTCGAGGAGTGGG
>NZ_JBFUCL010000414.1:0-2861 GCF_056405255.1 Agromyces sp. P1_H4
CGACACGGGCGCGTGCGGGAGCGGTCGCGGGCTGTAGGCCCCCGCCATCGTGCGGTCGCGGTTCGCCKGGTTGTAGTCGATGAAGATGCGGTCGCCGCGCTCCTCCTTCCACCAGGCGGTGGTGAGCTGCTCGGGCATGCGACGCTCGAGCTCGCGAGCGAGCGCGATGACGGCGTGCCGCACGTCGAGGAACTCGTGCTCGGGCTCGATCGGGGCGAAGACGTGGATGCCACGGCTCCCCGACGTCTTCACGAACGCGGTCAGCCCGACCTCGGCCATGAGCTCGCGCAGCGCCAGGGCGGCGGGCACCGCCTCGGCGAAGCCGGTGCCCGGCTGCGGGTCGAGGTCGATGCGCAACTGGTCGGGGTCGTCGGTGTCGTCGGCGCTCGAGGCCCACGGATGGAACACGATCGTGTTCATCTGCGCGGCCCAGACCGCTGCCGCGGGTTCGTCGAGCACGAGCTGCGGATGCCGCCGGCCGCTGGGGTACGTGACGGTGACCGATCGCACCCACTCGGGCGCACCCTTCGGCGGGTTCTTCGAGAAGAATTGCTCGCCGTCGATTCCCTCGGGGAACCGCTGGAGGGAGACGGGACGGTCGCCGTTCGCCTCGATGAACGCGTCGCCGACGGCGACGAGGTACTCGGCGAGCTCGAGCTTCGTGATGCCCGGTTCGGGCCAGAGCACCCGCGTGGGTGAGGAGATCCGCACGTCGCGATCGCCGTGCGGACCGGGGACAGTGAGCGTTGCTGCAGCGCCGGCCATGCTGCCGACGCTACTCCCTCAGTGCGACACGCCCCCCGTGCCACGCGCCTGCTCCTGAGCGGCCTCGCGCGCGGCATCCCGAGCGGCATCCGCGGCCGCGGCCTCCTCGGGCGTGGGGGCCGTGCCCCCGAGACGCCTCGGCTGCCACCACGCGCCGGTGCCGTCGACGGGGTACCGGCGCTGCAGGTCGTCGACGAGGCCCTGGAGCGACGTGCGCAGYCGATCCGTGGCGACGTGCGGTTCCTCGTCGGCGGCGACCGTGATGGGCGGACCGAAGGCGAAGGCGACCGGCACGCCGAAGCGCTCCCGGAACCTGATGCGATGGCGCTTCGTGAGCAGCCGCTGGCCGCCCCAGACGGCGACCGGGACGACCGGCACGTCCGCCTCGGCGGCGAGGCGCACGGCGCCGGTCTTGAGCTCGCGCACCGTGAACGACGCACTGACGCCCGCCTCGGGGAACACGCCGAGCAGCTCGCCGCTGCGGAGTGCTTCGACCGCCTTGGCGTAGGCCGCCGCTCCGGCCTTCATGTCGACGGCGATGTGCCGCATGCCCCGCAGGAGCCATCCGACGACGGGCTTGTCGAACGCGCCCTGCTTGGCCATGAAGCGGATGCGGCGGCGGTTCGCCAGCCACGTCACCCACTCCACGAGGGCGAAGTCGAGGTAGCCGAAGTGCGTCATCGCGAGCACCGCTCCGCCCGAGGCGGGCACGTGCTCGACGCCGCTGACCTGCCGCTTGAGCCGCCAGAAGCCGAAGAGTCCGCGACCCGCGACGATCGCCACGCTGTAGATGGGTTCGCTCTCGCGTCGACGCGTCATCCCCTGAGCGTAGGCGCTGCCACTGGACGGCGCCTGAACCAGCGCTCGCCCAGGCCCCGCAGCTGCCCGGCGGCTACGCCGGCGACGAGCACCGCACTGCCGACGAGCTCGAGCGTGTTCGGGATCTGCCCGAGCCAGAGCGCGGCCGCGGCGAGCCCGACCGGGGGGACGAGGAGCGCGAACGGTGCGACGAGCGCAGCCGGGTACTTCCCGAGCAGCATGTTCCAGATCGTGTAGCCGACCAGCGACGCGACCCCAGCGGTGTAGCCGACGCTGATGACCGTGGGCCACCCGATGGTGGCGAACGCGTCGCCGACGACCGCCGGGCCGTCGAGCACGAGACTCAGGGCGAGCACCGGCACCGGCACGAAGAGCGCGGACCACACCACGATGCCGAAGCCGTTGGCGCCCGCTGCGGAGCGCGAGATCACGTTCCCGATCCCCCAGCTGAGGCCCGCGGCCACGCAGACGAGCATCGGCAGGATCGCCGCGGCACCCGCCGCACCCTCGAGCCGTCCCGCGGCCACGATCCCCAGTCCCGCCACGGCCACGAGCGCGCCGAGGAGCTGGATCGGCGACGGTCGCTCGCGCAGGGCGACGGCGCCGATCACGAGCGTGAAGATCATCTGGCACTGCAGCACCACCGCGGCGAGGCCGGCGGGAAGCCCGAGGTGCATGGCGGTGAACAGCAGGCCGAACTGGCCCGCGCTCATGAACAGGCCGATGCCGGCGAGCACCCGCCAGGAGGCATCCGGCTTCGGCACGATGAAGACGAGCGGCACCGCGACCAGGGCGAACCGGAGGGCCACGAGCACGAGCGGCGGGGTGTCCCGCAGGCCGAGGTCGATGACGACGAAGTTCACGCCCCAGACGATGGCGACGAGGAGTCCGAGGATGAGGTGTCGGGGGGTCACGATGCCAGCCTCGCAGCACCCAAACGTCAGAACCAGTTCCGAATGGTTGCGCTGATCACGTACGATCGCTTCATGATCGACCTGCAAGGCCTTCGGGCGCTCGTCGCCGTCGATCGCGACGGCTCCGTCGTCGCGGCCGCGGAGCGACTCGGCTACACGCCGTCGGCCGTCTCCCAGCAGGTGAAGAAGCTCGAACGCGACCTCGACGCCGTCCTCCTCGAGCGTCGCGGCCGCGGCGTCCTCCTCACCGATCGCGGACGCGCCCTCGCCGTCGAGGGGCGCGAGCTCCTCACCGGCCTCGAGCGGCTCGAGGCGCTCGCCGCGAGCGGCACCCGCCGTTCGGCGCCGATGCGCATCGCCTCG
>NZ_JBFUCL010000415.1:0-2859 GCF_056405255.1 Agromyces sp. P1_H4
GTCCGAACGGGTTCGTACGGGCCGCCCGGCCGCCGCGCAGGCGTTCGGTGAGCGCGGCGCGCTGCTCGGGCGTCATCACCGAGAGGGTCACGTCGGCGCGGCCGGGGCCGGTGACCGCCTCGGCCGCCTGCAGCACGTCGCGTTCGATGCGATCGGCCGCGGGGCATCCGACGATCGTCAGCCGGATGACGACCTGCACGCGCCCGTCGTCGCCGGCTCGCAYGGACTCGACCATGTCGAGCTCGGTGATCGGGCGCCGGATCTCGGGGTCGATCACCGAGGCGAGGGCGGCAAGGACCGATGCGACGAGCCCATCCGCAGGAGAGCCCGATGCCATGCCGGCGGCCGCACCGCCGTCGCCCTCAGGACGCGGCATGCTCCCGTTCCTCCTCGTCCTTGCGGTCGAGCTCCTCGAGCATGGCGCGCAGCTCGGAGCGGATGAAGTCCTTCGTCGCCACGTCGCGCATCGCGAGGCGCAGCGCGACGACCTCTCGGGCGAGGTACTCGGTGTCGGCGAGGTTGCGCTCCGCGCGTTGGCGGTCCTGCTCGATCTGCACGCGGTCGCGGTCGTCCTGGCGGTTCTGGGCGAGCAGGATCAGGGGGGCGGCATACGACGCCTGCAGGCTGAGCACGAGGGTGAGCGCGGTGAACCCGATCGCGATCGAGTCGAAGCGCAGCGGCTCAGGCGCGAACGTGTTCCACGCCATCCAGGAGATCGCGAAGACCGAGAGGCCGAGCAGGAAGCCGGGCGTGCCCATGCCCCGGGCCACCCACTCGGTGAAGCGGCCGAACCGGTCGCTGTCGCCCGACCCGCGGAAGGGCACGGATCGGCGCGTGCCTTTCGGGGTGTCGAACCGGCGGTCCTCGACGTCAACGCGTGCCATCTCCTGCCCTCCTTCCGTTCGGGATCGGGATGCTGCCCGTGGTCAGCTGGGAGCGAGCCGCGGCCCGGCGCCCCACATCGGTCTCGTCGTCGGGGTGACTTCGCCAGTCATCGGGCAGGAGGTAGTCGAGTACGTCGTCAATCGTCACCACCCCGACGAGTCGGTGCTTCTCGTCGACCACCGGCACCGAGACGAGGTCGTAGCTCGCGAGGATGCGGCTGACCTCGGCGGCGGAGGTGTCGGCGCGGACGGGCTCGAGCCCCTGGTCGATCAGCGTGCCGAGGCGCTCGTGCGGCGGGTAGCGGAGCATCCGCTGGAAGTGCACGACGCCGAGGAACCGGCCAGTGGGCGGCTCGTACGGCGGCAGCGTGACGCAGACCGCCGCACCGAGCGCCGGCGGCAGGTCGTGGCGCCGGATGAGCGCGAGGCCCTCGGCCACGGTGGCGTCGGCCGACACGATGATCGGCTCGGTCGTCATGAGGCCGCCGGCGGTGTCGGGACCGTAGGAGAGGAGGAACCGCACGTCGTCGGCCTCCTCGGGCTCCATGAGCTCGAGGAGGTGCTCGCCGCGCTCCTCGGGGAGCTGTGCGATGAGGTCGGCGGCGTCGTCGGGCTGCATGTGATCGAGCACGTCGGCGGCTCGGTCGTCGCCCAGGCCCGAGAGGATCTCGACCTGGTCGGACTCGGGCATCTCCTCGAGCACATCGGCGAGGCGGTCGTCGGAGAGCTCCTCGGCGACCTCCTGCCGTCGTTGCACGGGCAGGTCGAGCAGCGTGTTGGCGAGGTCGGCGGGCTTCAGCTCGGAGTACGTGGCGATGAGCTGCTCGGCCGACTGCGCCTCGCCGCTCGCGTTCAGCTCACGGACCTCGCGCCACGTGACGTAGGCCGACTGTCCCTTGGAGAAGGGCGACGCGCCCTTGGGACGCCGCACGAAGAGCTGGTCGACCTCCCATTCGCCCGGCTCCTTCTCCTGGATCGCGACATCCTCGATCGTGGCCTCGCCGGAGCCGTCGTTGAAGACGACCTTGYGGCCGAGCATCTCGGCGATGACGCGCACCTCGCCGCCGCGCTGCTCGAAGCGACGCAGGTTGATGAGCCCGGTGGTGATGATCTGCCCGCCGCCGATCGACGTGACCCGCCCGATCGAGACGAACACGCGACGCTTGCCGGGGATCTCGACGATGAGGCCGACCACGCGCGGAGGGTCGCTCTTGCGGTACACGACGAGCACGTCGCGCACCTTGCCGACCCGATCCCCGGCGGGGTCGAAGACGGCGCACCCGGCGAGTCGGGCGACGAAGAC
Organism: Agromyces sp. P1_H4; assembly: GCF_056405255.1. NCBI lineage: Bacteria > Bacillati > Actinomycetota > Actinomycetes > Micrococcales > Microbacteriaceae > Agromyces > Agromyces sp. P1_H4. The sequence goes on from NZ_JBFUCL010000415.1 coordinate 2,188, forward strand.
TCTCGTGGCGCTCACGGTACCAACTTAGCCCCCGGAACCGGGAACCCGGCCCTCCCGGCGGCTGCCCGGCGGCGGCGCGCGGGCGCGTGGGAGAATGACGGGGTGAGCTCACCTTCCCCGTTCGGCGGCCGCACGGCGCGCACGTTCCCGACCCTTCCCAAGGGCGAGACCGTCGCGACCTTCGAGACCTATCCCGAGGCGCAGGCGGCGGTGGACCAGCTGGCGAAGGCGGCGTTCCCGGTGAAGGAGCTCGCGATCGTGGGCACCGACCTCACGAGCGTCGAGCGCATCACCGGCACGCTGAGCTGGGGTCGCGCAGCCGGCGCGGGCGCCATCTCGGGCGCATGGTTCGGCACGTTCCTGGGCCTGCTGTTCTTCATCTTCGCGCCCTCGGGCGCCACGCTCGGCATCCTCGGATCGGCGGTGCTCATCGGTGCGGGCTTCGGCATGATCTTCAGCGTCGTGTCGTACTCGGTCAACCGCCGCCGACGCGACTTCACCTCCGTCAACCAGGTGCTCGCCACGCGCTATGCGATCATCGCCGAGTCGGCCCATGTCGAGCGGGCACGCTCCGTGCTCGGCGTGGACGCGCCGAGCACCATCCCGTCCCGGCCGCCCGTGGTGCCGGCCTCCTCGCCGACGAGCGGGCGTCCGATGAGCTACGGCGAGGCC
>NZ_JBFUCL010000416.1:0-2848 GCF_056405255.1 Agromyces sp. P1_H4
GATCGGCCCTGTCCGACGACGTCGTCGATGCGCCCGAGCAGCCCCGCACGAGCGGGTCGGGCGGCAGTCGTTGGTCGTCACCGAACTCCGATCGCGACTCCCGGCGTGCCGAGCGTCGTCGCAGTCGCTTCACCGTCGTGAGCGACGATCCCGAGGAGACCGGGCCCGAGCGAGATGCCCGCATCGATCGGCTCGTCGTGTCTCGGTTGCGCCGTTCGGCGCTGTCCGTCGCCGAGGTGCGAGCGGTGCTCGCCGAACACGGCCTCGACGAAGCGGAGATCGAGGAGTGGATCGAGCGCTACGAGCGGTTCGGTTACCTCGACGACGCACGACTCGCCGAGCAGCTCGTCCACGTCAACGGGGCCCGCCGCGGCCGGGGGAGCGGTGCGATCCTCCAGGAGCTCTCGCGTCGCGGGGTCGACCCTTCCGCGGCTCGCGCCGCCGTCGACGAGCTCGACCCCGACGTCGAACGTCGCAATGCCCTCGAGGTGGCGCAGCGGCGTGCGAGGCAGCTCACCGGACTCGACCACCAGACGGCGGAGCGTCGGCTCTCCGCCTTCCTCCAGCGTCGGGGCTACCCCGGCGACATCGTCCGCGAGGCGGTGACGGCGGCGTTGACCGCCGATGGCTCGTAAACTGGTGCGATCATGAGCACCCTTCGCGAGGCCTCGACGATCGAGACCACTGAGCCGGCGTCGACGCCGCGGACCTACGAGGTCCGCACCTTCGGCTGCCAGATGAACGTGCACGACTCCGAGCGCCTCAGCGGATCGCTGGAAGCGGCCGGGTACGTGCCCGCCGACGGTGCCGAGCCCGACATCGTCGTCATCAACACGTGCGCCGTGCGCGAGAACGCCGACAACAAGCTCTACGGCAACCTCGGACATCTCGCCGGCGTCAAGCGTCGTCACGCCGGCATGCAGATCGCCGTCGGCGGTTGCCTCGCCCAGAAGGACAAGAACGTCATCCTCGAGAAGGCGCCGTGGGTCGACGTCGTCTTCGGCACCCACAACATGGGGTCCCTGCCGAGCCTCCTCGAACGTGCACGCCACAACGACGAGGCGCAGCTCGAGATCCTCGACGCCCTCGAGGTGTTCCCGTCCACGCTCCCCACCAAGCGGGATTCCACGTACAGCGGGTGGGTGTCGATCTCCGTCGGCTGCAACAACACGTGCACCTTCTGCATCGTGCCGGCGCTCCGGGGCAAGGAGAAGGATCGCCGACCCGGCGAGATCCTCGCCGAGATCCAGGCACTCGTCGACGACGGTGCTGTCGAAGTGACCCTGCTCGGCCAGAACGTCAACTCCTACGGCGTCGAGTTCGGCGATCGCCAGGCATTCGGCAAGCTGCTCCGCGCCGCGGGCCGGATCGAGGGCCTCGAGCGCATCCGCTTCACGAGTCCGCACCCGGCCGCGTTCACCGACGATGTCATCGAGGCCATGGCCGAGACGCCGGCGGTCATGCCGCAGCTGCACATGCCGCTCCAGTCGGGCTCCGACCGCATCCTCAAGGCGATGCGCCGGTCCTACCGCTCCGAGAAGTTCCTCGGCATCCTCGACCGTGTGCGCGCCCGCATCCCGAACGCCGCCATCTCCACCGACATCATCGTCGGCTTCCCGGGTGAGACCGAAGCGGACTTCCAGGAGACGCTCCGCGTCGTGGAGGCCGCACGATTCGCGTCGGCCTTCACGTTCCAGTACTCCATCCGCCCGGGCACCCCGGCCGCGACGATGGACGAGCAGGTGCCGAAGGAGGTCGTGCAGGAGCGCTACGACCGACTCATCGCGCTGCAGGAGCAGATCTCCTGGGAGGAGAACCAGCGCCTCATCGGGCGTCCGGTCGAGGTCCTCGTCTCGACGGGTGAGGGCAAGAAGGACGCCGAGACGCGCCGGCTGAGCGGCCGGGCCGAAGACAGCCGGCTCGTCCACTTCGAGGTTCCTGCCGGCTCCGAACTCCCGCGCCCCGGCGATGTCGTGTCGGTCACGATCACGCAGGCTGCGCCGTTCCACCTCATCGCCGACTCGCTCGACGATGCGCCGCTGGCGATCCGCCGCACCCGGGCGGGCGATGCCTGGGATCGCGCACAGGCCGAGAGCTGCGGCGTGCCGGCCGGCCCCGCGGCATCCGTCGGTGCTCGCGTGTCGTTGGGCCTGCCGTCGTTGCGCACGCGTGGCGCCGAGCCGCTCGTGGCTCCTGGGGTCGGCACGATGCCGATCTACGACCCCAGCGACGCACAGCGCTGACGTGACCCTCATCGCGATCGTCGGCGCGACCGGCACCGGCAAGTCCGACTTCGCGCTCGACCTCGCCGAGGCGTTCGAACGCGCGGGCCGGGTCACCGAGGTCGTGAACGCCGATGCGATGCAGCTCTACCGCGGCATGGACATCGGCACCGCGAAGCTGGCACTCGATGCGCGGCGGGGGGTGCCGCATCACCAGCTCGACGTGCTCGACGTCACCGAGGAGGCGTCGGCCGCGGCATACCAGCCCGCCGCCCGTGCGGCCATCGACGACATCCTCGCCCGCGGCCACGTGGCGCTGCTGGTCGGTGGATCCGGCCTGTACGTGTCGTCGGTCATCCACGACTTCCGCTTCCCCGGCACCGACGCCGCCATTCGCGCGCGGCTCGAGGCCGAGCTCGCCGAGATCGGTCCCGGCCTCATGCACGGGAGGCTGCGGGCGCTCGATGCCGAGACGGCCGCGAGCGTCGATGCGCAGAACGGCCGGCGCATCRTGCGCGCCCTCGAGGTCATCGAGCTCACGGGGGAGCCGAAGGCCGCACGCCTTCCCGACGAGCCCGTGGCCTGGCGGCCGCACCGCATCGTGCACCTCCGCAGCGACCGCGCAC
>NZ_JBFUCL010000417.1:0-2837 GCF_056405255.1 Agromyces sp. P1_H4
GGGCTGGCCGGCCGGCCTCATCACCGCGGTGCAGCGCATCGTCATCGGCGGCACCCTCCTGCTCTCCATCCCGACGGGTGCCGGTCGCGAGGCGGATCGGCGGCCGGTGCGTCGTCGTCCGGCCCGGCGCCGACCCCCGAAGACCGGCGCTGCGGTGACCACCGTGGCGGCGGATGACACGCCGGCCGACGAGGCAGCCGCCGACGAGGCGCCCTCCGACGGGGCGCCCGCCGACGAGGCGCCCGCCGACGAGGCGCCCGCCGACGAGGCGGCCGCCGATGCGGCAGCCCCCGACCAGGCAGCCGCCGATCATCAGTTCGAACGCGAGGCGGATGACGGGGGCGGGGTCGACCACGTCGAAGGAGGAGCGCCTGACGTGATGTCTCCCGATCTCGCCGATGCATCCGGCGCGCCGTCGGATACCGACCGCCCCCCCCGAGGAGCCGACGATGCGTCTTGACCGCAAGCAGGCCCTGAACCTCGGAGGACGCGCGCTCGCCTTCCTCGGAGCGGCCGCGTTCGCCGTCGGTGCCGTCGGCGCTGCAGCGCTCCTTCCGTGGCCCGACCATCGCATCGCCCCGCCGGCCGTGCTCGTCCAGCCGGCGGAGAGCCGTCAGCAGCGCGTCTGTCCCGGCCCGCTCCTCGCGCTCGGCGAGGATGCCGCGGCCGCGACCACCGCCTCGTCGATCGGCTCGGCCGACATCGTGACCGCAGCAGAGCCGTCCGACGCCGTGCTCGAGGAGACGCCCCTCGCGGCGCCCGAGAATCCCTTCGCGGCCGACGACGGTACGCCCCTCGCGATCGCGGCCGAGCCGGGCACCGTGGATGCCGGCATGCTGGCGGGTGCCCAGTCGCAGGCGGTCTCAACCGAGACCGCGGGTGGTTTCGCGGCGACCGCATGCGGCGAGGCCGTCTCCGACGCCTGGCTGGTCGCCGGCGCCACGACGCTCGGCCGGAGCGGCCTCGTGCTGCTGTCGAATCCGACCGCCGTCGCCGCCACGGTCGACGTGCGCGTGTTCGGCGAGACAGGCCCGGTCGAGGCGCCCTCCGCGCTCGGCGTGATCGTGCCGGCGAGCAGCCAGCGCGTGCTCTCGCTCGCCGGACTCGCCCCCAACGTGGCCTCGCCCGTCGTGCACGTCACGAGCGCCGGGGGAGCGATCGCCGCGAGCCTCGAGCACTCCGTCGTGGTCGGACTGGCTCCGGCGGGCCTCGAGCTCACCGGTCCGACGGCGGCGCCCGCGACCAGCCAGGTGATCCCCGGGTTCGTGGTGCCGCAGACCGGCGGCGTCGAGGCATCCGAGGACCATGCCGACGGCGACGATCATCCGGCGGTGCGGCTGTACGCGCCGGGCGGCGAGGCGGCCGAGGTCTCGATCGCACTCGTCCCGGAGTCGGGTTCGGGCGGCACGACGATCGAGGCCACGATGGAGGCCGGGCGCGTGCTCGACGTGCCGCTCGGCGTGCTCGACCAGGGCGTGTACACCGTGCGCGTGGAGTCCGACGCCCCGGTCGTCGCGGCGGCCAGGGCGACCGTCGGCGGCACCCAGGGCCAGACGGATGCCGCTGCGCCCTCCGACCTCGCCTGGACCGTCGCGACGGCGCCGCTCCTCGACTCCGCAGTGGTAGCGGTGCCCGACGGGCCGTCGCCCACGCTCTGGCTGGTAAATCCCGAAGCCGAGTCGGTGGACGTGACCGTCACCCTCGACGGCGCCGAGCGCACCGTGTCGGTACCCGGTGCGGGCGGGGCATCCGTGCCGCTCGACGGGGCGACCGCTGCGGTGCTCGACGGCAGCTCCGGCCTGCATGCCACGGTCGCCTTCTCGGGCGACGACGAGCTGGCCTCGTTCGGCGTGCAGCCGCCCGGACCGCTGGACTCACCACTGGAGGTCTACCCGCAGTGAGCCGACCGGCCCGCCCCGCTCAGAGGTGGCGGTACCGGCCAGGCGCGAGCTCCCACGGGTCCTTGTCGAGCAGTTCGGCGACCGCGCGGAAGACGCAGCTCTCGATGAGGAGCTTCTCCTCGCGGTCCTCGCCCTCCTGCAGGCGCAGGAACCGCACGATCGGCAGCCGGTAGAAGGTGATGCGCCGTTCGTCGTGCGCGACCTTCCACCGGTCGACGTGATCGCCGTGGATCGCCTCGGCCGGGCCCTGCGCCACCTCGAAGACGACGCCCTCGAGCTCGGGCCAGAGGCCCCGCAGGTACRCAGCCGTCGTCGCGATCGTGAAGTCGAACTCGTCGAGCCGCGTGCGGATGGGCTCCAGGTGCGGGCCGGTGACGGCCGAGCGCATGCCGCGGCCGTGTCGATCCCGGGCGAGCCGCCTGGGGGAGCGAGGCGTGGCGACACGACGGGAACGGGGCATACCTCCATCGTAATGTCCGCGCGGCTCGCTACTCTGGTGGAGCCATGAGACGTTGTTCGCGCACCGCATGCGCCGCCGAGGCGGTCGCGACGCTGACGTTCGACTACGCCGACTCCATGGCGGTGCTCGGCCCGCTGGCCTTCGCGCCCGAGCCGCACGGCTACGACCTGTGCCGCCGGCACGCCGAGCGCACGTCGGCCCCGGTGGGCTGGCAGGTCGTGCGGCACGTGTCACTCGGTGAGGTAGGTTTCAAGGCATGAACCCGGCAGCACCATCCGACGCTCGAGCGCGCCTCGAAGCCATCGTCAAGGCCTACGACGTCCGCGGCATCGTGGGCGAAGGCCTCACGGAGCAGAGCGTCGAGGCGCTCGGTGCCGGCTTCGTCGACGAGGTCGGGGCCGCCGGGGGCCGCATCGTCGTCGGCCACGACATGCGCGACTCGTCGCCGGGGTTCGCGGCGGCGTTCGCCCGCGGCG
>NZ_JBFUCL010000418.1:0-2835 GCF_056405255.1 Agromyces sp. P1_H4
GTGCGAGGCGATGAACCGCTCGAGGGTCCGCTGGTTCAGCACGTCTGAGGCGGCGCCCGTGAGCCGCCGTTGCGCCGAGATCGGCGCGAGCAGGCGCTCGGGCACCACCGCCCACGCGAGGCCCACAGCGGGTGCGAGGCTCTTCGACGCGGTGCCGGCGTAGAGCACGTGGCGGGGCGCGAGCGCCTGGAGCGCGCCCACCGCACGTCGGTCGTAGCGGAACTCGCCGTCGTRGTCGTCCTCGATCACGAGCCCACCGGTGCGCTCGGCCCACTCCGCCACCGCGCGCCGCCGGGCTGGGCTGAGCGGAACACCGACGGGGAACTGGTGCGCGGCGGTGAGGAGCACCGCGTCCACGTCGCCCAGTTCCTCGATCACGGCGCCGCCCGCGTCGACCCGCACCGGCACGGGTGCGAGCCCCGCCGCGCGCACGATCTCGCGGTGCGCCTCGTGGCCGACCTCCTCGACGGCGATGCGTCGCGCGCCCTCGGCCGCGAGCGCCCGGCACGTCAGGCCCAGGAGCTCCCCGAATCCCCGGGTCACGATCGTGCGATCGGCGGTCGCGGCCACGCCGCGCACGCGGCCGAGGTACTCCGCAAGCGACGCACGCAGCGCCAGGGTGCCGCGATCGGGCGCGTAGCCCAGTTCGGCCGCCGGCGCGTTCAGCACGGCATACCTCGCAGCGGCGGCCCATGCGCGACGGGGGAACGACGAGGCATCCGGGATGCCGCCCCGCAGGTCGAGGCGAGCGCGCGGCGCCGTCGCGGCATCCGTGGCGTGGGCGGTCGGCTCGGCGGCACGTCGGCTCACCCACGTGCCCGCGCCGACGCGAGCCTCGAGCCAACCCTCGGCGGTGAGCTGCGCGTAGACGTCGGCGATGCTGTTGCGCGCGATGCCGAGGTCGGCGGCGAGCGTGCGCGACGCGGGGAGCCTGGTGCCCGAGGCGAGACGGCCCTCGGTGATCGCCGATCGGAGCCCGTGCTCGAGCGCTGCCGCCCGCCCACCCGCGCCGAGCTCGAGGTGCAGGTCGAGGCCCGGAATGGCCCATGTTCGATCCATGGAATTGGACTGTAGCAGTGGGCCGTTCCTTCGTAGCGTTGAGCCATGACCTTAACCGACTCGCTCGTCGACATCCCCGTCCGCCTCGACTTCGACCAGCTCGTGCCCCGCTTCTCGCGGGCCGTCGCCTCGCTCGACCACGCCGCCACCGGTGAGCTCGACCGCGCCGGGGTGGATCCGGCGCTCCGCGAGCTCGTGCGACTGCGAGCATCGCAACTCAACGGCTGCGCCTACTGCGTCGACCAGCACGCGAACGACGGCCGCGCGGCGGGGGTCACCGACCAGAAGCTCCACGCCGTCGCGATCTGGCGCGACTCCGGCCTCTTCACCGCCGCCGAGCGGTCGGCACTGGAACTGACCGAATCCGTCACCCGGCTCTCGGAGACGCACGTGCCCGACGCCGTCGTCGACCACGCTCGGGCCGTGCTCGGCGAGGAGCAGCTCGCCGCCCTGCTCTCGCTCATCGTCGCGATCAACGCCTGGAACATGATCGGCGTCACGACGCGCTGCTGGCCGGTGCACCGCACCGCCGGCTGAGCCGCCCCGCACCCCGCCTGTGCCGCATCCGCACCTCGGCCGCATCGTGTCAAGCCGCTACCATGCCCGCCGGTACGCCGATAGGAACGGAAGGGACGACACGAAGGGCAGCACATGCGCATCACCGACCAGACCGTCCTCCTCCTCAACTGCACGCTGAAGCACGCCCCCGAGGAGTCCAGCTGCCAGCTCATGGCCGAACAGCTCCTCGGGGGCTTCGCGGGTCGCGGAGCCGACGGCGACATCGTGCGGGTCGTCGACCTCGATGTCGCCCCGGGCGTGGAGGCCGACATGGGCGAGGGTGACGCCTGGCCCGCGCTTCGCGCGCGCATCATGGACGCCGACATCCTCGTCATCATCACGCCCACCTGGCTCGGCCACATGTCGAGCGTCGCCCAGCGGGTGCTCGAGCGGCTCGACGCCGAGCTCTCCGCGTTCGACGACGAGGGCCGGCCGATCCTGTTCGGCCATGTCGCGGCGACCGCGGTGCTCGGCAACGAGGACGGGGCGCACAAGATCACGGCCGACCTCCACCAGGCGCTGAACGACGTCGGGTTCACGGTGCCGGCGCAGGGGGGCACCTACTGGAACGGCGCCGCCATGGAGACGACCGACTACAAGGACCTGGGCGAGACGCCGCCCGCCGTGCTCCAGGCGAACGCCACGCTCGTGGCGAACGCGGTGCATCTCGCGCGCGTGCTGTCGGAGCATCCGTACCCGGTCGTCCCAAGCAGCTGATCGCCGTCGCGGGTCGCGCGATCGGTGCCATCCTGCGAGGATGCGGCCATGACGGATGCTCCAGCACGCCCGGTCCTGCAACTCCGCGTCGTCGTCGAGGCGAGCGACTACGACGCGGCGGTCGCGTTCTACCGCGACACCCTCGGCCTGCCCGAGTACCTCGCGTTCGCGGAGGGCGGCGACGAGCGCGTCGTCATCCTCGATGCCGGGCGTGCGACCCTCGAGATCGCGAACCCGGCGCACAAGCGCGCGATCGACCGCATCGAGGCGGGCGGCGCTGAGAGCCCGCACATCCGCCTCGCCTTCGAGGTCGAGGACGCGGCGGGGATGACCCGACGTCTCGAGGGCGGCGGCGCGCGCGTCATCGCCGAACCGGTCGTCACGCCGTGGCAGTCACTGAACTCCCGACTCGACGCCCCGGCCGGCGTGCAGGTCACGCTCTTCCAGGAACTCCTCGAGTCGGGCGAGCGCGCCGTGCTCGACGGCTTCGCGACCGACGAC
>NZ_JBFUCL010000419.1:0-2829 GCF_056405255.1 Agromyces sp. P1_H4
CCCCCTAGGGGTTGCGCACCCGCCGATCGACCCTGCATCTGCTGCGCGAGACCGGGGACTACGTGAGCGCGCCCTCCAGCTTCGCGAAGCACCCGCGCCAGCCCTCGGCGTTCTGGTCCCGCAGGGAGGCGTCGGCGTGGCCCGTCTGCCGGAACCGCATGCGCGTGCGCGGGGCATCCGGCGTGCCGACGTCGTCGAGCTCGACCGTCACGAGGGTCTCGGGGCCGGCCTCTCCGCCGTGGACCTGGGTCAGCGTCAGCTGGATGCGCCTGGGTGGATCGAGCTCGAGGAAGGACCCGCGCTCGGAGTACGCGCGGCCGTCGCCGGCGCGGAACTCGAGGCTCCACGCGCCGCCCGGCCTGGCGTCGGCGTCCGCCGCCACGGTGGCGTAGTCGCCTGGGGCGAACCAGCGGGCGAGGGCGTCGGCGTCGGTCCAGTAGGCGAACACCCGCTCGGATGCCGCGTCGAACTCCTGCTCGATCTCGACCGCGAGTCCGCGGTCGGCCTGGGTCGTGCTCATGATGTCTTCCCCTCATCGGTGTGGTGCGATTCGGCGATCGCGTCGCGCTCGAGCTCGCGCCCGAGAGCGGCGAACCGCTCGTCCCAGATACCGCGATACTCCTCGAGCCACCGATCGACCTCGGTGAGCGGTTCGACCCGCAGCCGGCTCGGCCGGCGTTGGGCGTCGCGGCTGCGAGACACGAGGCCGGCCTCCTCGAGCACGCCGACGTGCTTCGAGATGGCGCGCTGCGTCAGGTCGAAGGGCTCGGCGAGCTCGGCGACGGATGCCTCTCCGACGACCTTGAGGCGAGCGAGGATCGATCGCCTCGTCGGGTCGGCGAGTGCCTGGAACGTGCGACTGAGTGCATCGGTCATTTCGTACCAATCGGTTCTGGAACTACTTGGTTCCATTAACGCGCTCGAAGCACCATCTGTCAAGGGCCACGTCGCCGGCGTCGGTCAGCGAAGGCGGAGCGACGGTCCGTGGCCGGGCAGGATGACCTCGAACGGCCGCCCGTCGAGCACCGTGTCCATCGACGCGCGCGCGAGCGCGTCGTCGTGGTTGAACATCGGCGCCAGCACGCCCGGCCCGTGATCCCTCGACGTCGGATGCCCCGTGACGATGCCATCGCCGCTGACGAGCACGCCGTGCTCGGGCAGCCAGTACATGAGGTGACCCGGCGTGTGGCCGGGCGTCAGGAGCGGAACGACCCGGTGACCGCTGAAGCGGTGCTCGCGATCGGGCTCGATCGGGCGCGGGTCGGGCACCCCCACGTCGGCGAGACCGCCCGCCGCGATGGCGCGGGCCGTCCACGCGATGACCGACGGCCGCCAGAGGCTCGGCAACAGGTCCCGCACGCCCACCTGGTGCGTCACCTCGCGGGTGACGTTCGGCAGCTCCTCGGCCGACGCGAGCACCGCGGCATCCGGCCACTCGACGAGCAGCCAGCGGATCCCGCCGATGTGGTCACTGTGCCCGTGGGTGACGAGCACGGCGGTGAGCTCGCCCCCGAGGTCGCCGAGCACGCGGGACACACGTTGCCGGTCGCTCGGGTAGCCGGCGTCGATGAGCGTGAGCGTGCCGTCGCCCGACAGCACGGTCCAGTTCACGAGCGGCGTCTGCACGAAGTGGATGCCGGGTGCGATGACCTCGACGTTCGGCTGCGTTCGCCCCGCGGTGCGCATCATGGTCGTGACGGTCAGGAGGTCTGGGCCACGATGGCCTGGGCGACCGCCGGCGCGCCCGCCCCCTCGATGGCGTAGAGGGAGTCGCCGATGGCGAGGTAGGCGATCGCGGCCCGGTTCTCCGCCCCGTTTCCCACGGCACGCGCGTCGGCCGGGGCATCCGCCAACTCGAACGGCGTGAACGCCAGGTTCACGTCGGCCGCCGACCAGCGGTCGAAGAGGGACGCGAAGCCCCGGGCGGTCGTGATCGCGAGCACCGGCTGCCCGTCGACGTGGACGTCGCAGGTGAAGGTGCGGGCGGCGTCGGCGACCGCCTCCTCGAAGGACCCGGGTGCGGCGGCATCCGGCTCGCTCGCGACGATCTCCGCGGCCGAACCCTCGGGCACCCCGAGGGCGTCCAGGATGCCCGTCGCGTCCAGGTCGCCGGTGCAGAGCGCGTCACCCTGCCGCACGGCGACTGCCGGCCAGGTGAGGCGCGTGGCATCCGCCTCCTGCAGCACCGGGAACGCCGTCTCGCCGACCTGTGCGAGTCGGTCCATCATCGTGTCGGCGCCGAGCCCCGCGAACCGGCCGCCGGTCGAGGTGAGCGCGGCGGCACTGAGCGTGGCCTGCACCCATCCGCCGGCCACCGGTGCCGAGAGGCGCCATCCCGCGTCGCCTCCGGCAATGGACGCCTCGGTGCCGGCGATCGGGCGCGTCATGGTCGACGGCCCGTCGCCCATCGCAAGCGGAACCCACTGCGCGCCCGCGCCGGGCAGCACCTCGACGGTCAGGTAGGCCCAGTCGCTCGGCGCGTTGTACTCGGGCATGCCGGCGCCCACCCGCCACGAGCAGGCGCGTCCGCCGGCCCCGGTGAGCAGCGCCTGGTCGAAGGCGACCGACTCCTTCACCGCCGCGACAGGCTCGACGGCGACCCCGTCAGCGCCCTCGAGGGCGGCGGCGACCACCTCGGCCGGCACGAGCTCGTCACAGGTGAGCGGGCCGGATGCCACGGGCTCGGGCGACGGTGACGCCGACGGGCTCGACGTGGGAGTCGCCACCGGGGTGGCGAGGCATCCGGTGAGGGCGAAGAGAACCAGGCAGGCCGTGGCGGCGACGGCGGCGTTCAGGCGCACGGCACGAACCTAGCGCCTCGGTCGCGTC
>NZ_JBFUCL010000420.1:0-2827 GCF_056405255.1 Agromyces sp. P1_H4
GCGGTGCGCTGCGCGATCAGGTCGGTCATGGCGCTACTCCGACTCCGCGTCGAGAGCGGCCTGCATCTGCTCGGCGAGTTGCGCGAGCCCGTCCTCGGGGGTCAGTGTGCCCGCCCAGACCTGCGAGAGGATCTCGCTCTCGATCGCGTTCCACGCGGCGGTGTTCTTGGACACCGGGTACGGCACGGCGGTCTCGAGCGCGTCGATGTAGACGTGCAGGTCGTACTGCGGCAGCGCGTCGACCCAGGCCTGCTGGGTGCCGTTGAACGCCGGGATCACGGTGCCGGTCTCCGCCTGGATCTTCGCGGCCTGTTCTCCGCTCGCGAACGCGGCGAACTCCTTGGCGATCTCGAGCTGGTCGCTCTTCGCGTTGGCGACGTTGCCGATGCCGTGGATGACGCTCTGGTTGCCCTCCGGCCCGGCGGCGAGCGGCGCGACGTTCACCTTCTCGGCGATGTCGGGGTTCTCGGCGTAGGCGACGGCCGCCCACGAGCCGTTCTGGAACATGGCCGCCTTGCCCGAGAGGAAGAAGTCCTCGGGGCTCGTGTCGGTCATCTGCTGCGCGGACGGCGACGAGCCGGCGTCGATGAGGTCGGTCCAGAGGGTGATGCCCTCGAGCGCCTCGGGGCTGCCGTAGCCGGTCTCGGTGCCGTCGGCGCTGACGACCTCGCCGCCCGCCTGGGCGATCGAGTCGTAGAAGTTCTCCTGGCCGTACTGGGTGGCGGTGATGCCGTACACCCCCGCGGCCGGGTCGGTGAGCTCGGCGGCGGCGGCCTTCAGGTCGTCCCAGGTCCAGTCGGCGCTCGGGTACTCGACGTCGGCGGCGTCGAAGAGTTCGGTGTTGTACCAGAGCGCGACGGTGTCGAAGTCCTTCGGTGCGCCGTAGAGGGAGCCGTCGTAGGTGTAGAGGTCGATGAGCCCCTGCGGGTAGTCGGATGCCTCGATGCCCTCGTCGTCGAGCGGCGCGAGTACGCCGTTCGAGGCGTAGAGCTGGAAGTTGGGGCCGTTCATCCAGAACACGTCGGGGCCGGCGCCGCCCGACACCGCGGTCTGGAGCTTCGTGAAGTACTCCTTGTAGGGCGTGAGCTGGATGTCGACGGTGACGTTCGGGTGCTCCTTCGTGAACGCCGCGGCGATCTCCTCCATCGCGGGCTGCTGGTTCTGGTCCCAGATGGCGTAGTCGATCGTGACGTCGCCGCCGTCATCGCCGGCGGCGCTGCCTGACGCGCAGGCGCTGAATGCGAGCAGGGCGGCGGCCGATGCGGCCAGGGCCGCGACGGTGCGGCCCGGTCTGGTGGATCGGAGCATGCGTTTCTCCTTCGAAGGGTGTCTGTCGGGGTCTGCGAGGGGGCCACGGCCCCGAGCGGAGGACGATTGTTAATCGTTTAGCACGAGAAGATAACCCGCGGCCGACGTGCTGCGCAAGCGTCGCTCGCCGCCGATTTCCCGGCGCACCGGGCAGCGGTTGCGATCATCCCGCGTGATCGATATGGTTCTCAGATCGGCGGTATCGAATCGATTCGACCCCGTCGCCGAGCCGCACACGACGAAGCAGAGCAGATGACCGGAACCCCGCGTGAGAGCGTGACCACCGACCGCACGCGCCGCGAACTGATCGCCTGGCGCAACGCGATCTTCACGATCTTCTTCCTCTCGGGGCTGAGCCTCGCGAGCTGGGTCGCCAGACTTCCCGCGATCCGAGACGACGTCGGCCTCAGCACGCAGGGCGTGGGGTTCGTCATCCTCGCCGGCTCCGCGGCATCCGTCATCGGCCTCATCGTGGCGCCGTGGCTGATGGCGCGGTTCGGCACGCGCCTCGGCATGGCCGGGGTGCTCGTGATCGTCGCCGTCGGTCTGATCCTCGTCGGGATCGGCGGCTCGATCCTGCCCTCCGTGCCCCTCGTCATGATCGGCCTGGCGCTGTTCGGGTTCGGCAACGGCACGGTCGACGTGATGATGAACGTCGAAGGCGCAGAGGTGGAGCGCGAGATCGGCCGCACGCTGATGCCCCTCATGCACGCGTTCTTCAGCTTCGGCACCGTCGCCGGAGCCGGCGTCGCGGTCGTGGCATCCGCGCTCGGCATCCCGGTCGCCTTCCACCTCGCCGTCATGGCCGTGCTCGTGACGGGAGCCGTGATCATCGCGGTGCGCTTCGTGCCGGTGCGCGAGGAGCTCGGCGACGACCCGCACACCGACGCGCCGCGTCCTCCGTGGCGCCGACGGCTGCGCGAGAGCCTCGTGGTCTGGGGCGACGTGCGGCTGCTCCTCATCGGCGTGGTCATGCTCGGCATGTCATTCGCCGAGGGCGGGGCGAACGACTGGCTCGCCCTCGCGGTCGTCGACGGGCACGGCTTCGACGCCACCGTCGGTGCGGCGATCTTCACCGTCTTCACGGTCTCCATGACCGCCGCACGCGTGCTCGGCGGGCCCGTGCTCGACCGGTTCGGCCGCGTCCCGATCCTCCAGGTGCTCGCCGCCATCGGCGTCGTCGGCCTCGCCCTGTTCATCTACGGCGACGAGCCGTGGATGCTCATCATCGGCACCGTGCTCTGGGGCGTCGGCTGCTCGCTCGGGTTCCCCGTGGGCATGTCCGCCGCGGCCGACGTGTCCGACCGCCGCCTCGCGGCCTCGCGGGTGAGCGCCGTCGCGATCATCGGCTACTGCGCATTCCTCGCCGGCCCGCCGTTCCTCGGGTTCATCGGCGAGCACTTCGGCATCCTGAACGCGCTGCTCGTCATCCTCGGCCTCATGGTGATGGCCGGTCTGGCGGCGCCCGCCGCCCGCGAGCAGACCGGTCCGCGGGCGCGGCCCAAGGCGCCCGCAGCGC
>NZ_JBFUCL010000421.1:0-2822 GCF_056405255.1 Agromyces sp. P1_H4
GACCGGTGCCGCGCTCACAGCGTCGCCGCCCGGCCACGGCGCACGAGCGCGATGAGCACCGGTGCCCCGACGATCGCGGCGACGATGCCGGCCTCGAGCTCGGCGGGGGCCACGACGACGCGCCCGATGACGTCGGCGGCGAGGAGCACCATCGCGCCGAGCACGCCGGCGAGCGGGGTGAGCCAGCGGTAGTCGCCGCCGACGAGGCCGCGAGCCGCGTGCGCGACGGCGAGACCGAGCAGGGCGATGGGGCCGGCGAGCGAGGTCGCCGTGCCGGCGAGCACGATGACCGCGACCGCGGTGACGACCCGCGTCGTCGCGAGCCGCACGCCCAGGCCGCGCGCCACGTCGTCGCCGAGGGCGAGCAGGTTCAGGCGCCCGGTGAGCCAGCCGGCGAGCACGAGTCCAACGAGGAGGAACGGCCAGAGCACGACGACCGTGTCGATGCCGCGTCCCGCGAGGGAGCCGACCGACCAGAACCGGTACTGCGACAGCGTGCCCTCGTCGCTGATGAGCAGCAATGTGATGAGCGGGGTCGCCGCCGCCGTCAGCGCGGCTCCGGTGAGGGCCAGCTTGGCCGGGCTCGCGCCCGCTCCCCCGCTGGATCCGATCGCGTAGACGATGGCCGCGGCGACGGCCGCCCCGCCGAAGGCGAACCAGATGAAGCCGAACGGCGACGCGATGCCGAGGAACGCGATGGCGACGACCACCGCCAGGGACGCGCCCGCGTTGATGCCGAGCAGGCCCGGGTCGGCGAGCGGGTTGCGCGTCGAGCCCTGCAGGAGTGCCGCGACGACGCCGAGAGCGGCTCCCGCCATGATGCCGATGACGGCGCGCGGCAGCCGGAGGTCGCGCACGACCACGTGGTCGGCGTCACCGAGAACCGGGGACGTGAACGCCTGCACGACCACGTCGAACGGGATCTGCCGCGCTCCGACGGCGAGGCTCGCGATCGCGACGACGGCGAGCAGGCCGACGGCGATGCCGAGCGTCGCGCCCGGCGGAAGGCGGCGCCGACGGCCGCGTGCCGGTTGCCCGGGCGTGCCCGTCGTCGGCGCGAGCGTCCCGGCACGCGGCATCCGTTCGCTCACCTGCTCAGTCGAGCTCGGCGCGACCGAGGCGCCAGTAGCCCATGAACGCGACCTGGCGGCGGTCGAGGCCGGCCTCGCGCACGAGGAACCGGCGCAGCGTCGTGATGGCGGATGCCTCGCCGGCGAGCCAGGCGTAGCAGTCGCCGTCGAGGCTGTGCCCCTCGGGCACGTCCCAGAGCGGGGTGTCGGCCAGGTCGTCGTGCTCTGCGGCGGCGAGCGCGGCGGCCGCCTCATCGGCGTCGGCGGCACGCGCGGCGCCGATGGCGGTGAGGTGGCGCACGACCCAGTCGCGCACGGCCGGCACCAGGAGGTCGCCGTGCCGGGCTGCGGCATCCGCCCGGGACAGCCARCGCACCTCGAYGCCGGCGGGCGCACGCACGGGGAGGCGGTCGCCGTCGGCGGGCACCTCGATGAGGGCGATGCCCTTCGCATCGGCGGGCAGGGACTCGAGGATCGAGGCGATCGCGGGGGCGGCCGTCTCGTCGCCGGCGAGCAGCAGCGTGTCGACCACGCCCGGGCGCCAGTCGATGCCGACGGTGCGGCCGGGGCTCAGCTCGTCGGGTCCGATGAGCACGATCTCGTCGCCGGGCTCGGCCGTCGCGGCCCACGCGGACGCCGGACCGCCGTCGCCGTGGCCGACGAAGACGATGTCGACCTCGCGGGCCTGCGGGCGCACGGCGCGCACGGTGTAGGTCCGGAACGGGTTCCGCAGCTCGGCGGGGAGCTCGCGCCAGGCGCCGTACCAGTCGTCGCCGTCGGGGAAGGCCGCGAAGCCGATCTCGGGCAGCGGGAGCACGACCTTCACGCGCTGGTCGAGCCCGGCGGTGCCGAATCCCTCGAGGTCGTCACCCGCGAAGGTCACGTTCGTGAAGTGCGGCGCGAGGCGTTCGACCCTGGCTACCTGCACGCGGAAGCTGCGGTAGGCGGGGCGCTCGCGCGGCGCGGCTTCGACGAGTGAGGTAAGCATTACCTAAGTCTTACACACGCGACCCGATCGTGTGCATCCGAAGACGTCGAGGCGTCACCAGACGGGCGGATGCCGGTGTGCGCGACGCACGCGCCGCTCGAGCTGCGCGGCGAGGGCGAAGAGCACCTCCTCGACGCCGGGGCGGCCGATCAGCTGCACGCCCATCGGCACCCCGGCGGCGGTCTCCTCGACCGGGACGGTGATCGCGGGCAGCCCCGCCACGTTCACGAACGACGTGAAGGGCGTGACCTGCACCTGCTGCGCGAAGTTCCGCTCGCCGTCGTCGGCGTCGTACCAGCCGACGACCGGCGGCGTCAGCGCGAGCGCGGGGGTCAGCACGGCGTCGAACGGCGCGAACCGGCGGATGGTGCGCTCCTCGAAGCCGGCGAGCCAGGCGAGCGCCTCGGCGAGCTGCCGCGCCGGCACAGCCCTCCCCCGCTCGAGCAGCCACCGGGTGAGCGGCTCGAGCAGCGACTCGGCCGCACCGTCGACCGGGATCGTCGCCGCACCCGCCTGCCAGATGGTGCGGAACGCCGCGGGATACCCGGGCTCGGGCGCGGGCGCCATCGCCTCGATGCCGTGGCCGAGCCCCTCGAACGCCTCGATCGCGCGGTCGAGGGCCGAGCGCGCCTCCTCGGCGAGGTCGATCTCGTACGCGTCGTCCCACGGGGAATCCGTCATCACCCCGAGCTGAAACCGGCCCTCACCGCGGATGGCCGCGCCGAGGTACGGGCCGTCGTCACCGGGCGCGCGCACCGCGAACC
>NZ_JBFUCL010000422.1:0-2807 GCF_056405255.1 Agromyces sp. P1_H4
CCGTCGGCAGCCACGGCCGACGCGCTCGCCGTGCCGAGCAGGATGCGCCCGCCGAGCACCTCGTCGCCGTGGAACTCGGGCGTCTGACGGCGGTTCTGGCCGAACTCCTCGACGACGGATCGCACGAAGTCCCGATTCGAGACGGCGCCGGCGCCCGTGGCGAGCAGCGGTAGCGCCCGCCGCGTGAAGTCGCCCTGCCCGTTCGACTCCCAGGCGACCTCGGTGGCGCGGCACGCGCTGAACAGCACCTCGCGGCGCACCCCGGCGGCACGCGGGGCGGTGGGTGTGACCGTCTCCGATCCGAGCACGCGCGCGATCGCGGCATCCCGGACCGGATCCGGCTCGGTCGACCCCGTGCCGACGCCTCGGTCGGCGCGGTACGCGGCCTCGTCCTCCCGGGTGAGCTCGACCGAGCGCGGGAGGGCATCGCCGATCGGCGTGAGGTCGACGCGCGGCGCCCGGTTCGCCGAGCCCGAGTGGCAGCTGTCGAAGAACGCCGTGAGGCTGACACCCTCGGGGATCACGTCCCAGATGCGGGCCAGGTCGTCGTCGATGATGAGGCGGCCCGCAGCGCGGAAGTCCACGGGGCACAGGGCCTCGTCCTTCGACTCGTCGCCGTCGTCCTCGTCGCCGTCGAGGTCGGGGACGAACGTGCCGTGCCCCGAGTACTGCACCGCCAGCACGTCACCCGGCACGGCGCTGCTGACGAGTTCGAGGATGCCGCGGAGGATCTCGTCGCGGGTGGCCGCGGCATCCGTCAGCTCGGTCACCTCGAACTGCTCGCCGCGCAACGCCTCGGCCCACGCGTGCGCGTCGGCCACGCAGCCGTGCAGGCGGTCKCCCTCGTCGGGATACGCGTCGACGCCGATGCACAGCGCGCGGCGTGCACCCGTCCCGGGAGCGGCCGGGAGCCCGGGCGCACTCGGCGCCTCCGCGGAGCGCGAACCTCCGGTCGGGGACGGCAGGTCCTCGAACTCCGGCCACGGCAGGATCGCCCGCGACTGCGCCGACGGGAACGGCGTCACGTCGGTGACGCCGGCGATGCGGCGGGCGACGCTCTCCATCGTCGGGCCGTCGTTGTCGAAGCCGCCGTGCGAGGTCGCGGTGCTCGCCGTGCGCAGGCCGACGGCGTGCGGCGCCAGCACGAGCTCGCCCTTGGGGGCCGGCCCCTGGAAGAACTCCGCGAGGTCCACGTCGCGCAGGAGGAACTTCGCCATGCCGAGGATCGGTGTCGCCTTCTGCGGCTCGAACGATGCCGAGACCAGGTAGAGCAGCGACTTGTTGTAGATGCGCACGCACGTGTCGGCGCGCTCGGCCTCGTCGTCCATGGTGAAGATCGCGACGCGCTCGATCTTGCCGCTGCGGGCGTGCGGCATGAGGAGCTTCGAGAAGGTGTCGACCCGCACCGCGGGCGCCAGCAGGTTGAGCGAGGCGATCGCCGGGACATCCGCTTCGAGCGCGGCCGGCAGCAGGTGGGAGTGGAAGATCGAGCCCGCGCTGTGGCCGATGGCGTGCACCTCGACCTCGCCGGGGTGCTCGGTCATCCACTTGCCGAGGGCGCGCACGAACTGCTGCGCGCCGCCGCCCTTCACGGATGCCGCGGCCGCGTCGACCTTCATGTCGTTCCAGATCCCGCCGCCGCCGAGCAGCCGTGCGGCCACCTCGAGGAATCCGTCCTTCGCCTCGTCGGCCCAGCCCCGGCGGCCGCCCGACGCCCAGCGGCGCAGCGAGTCCCAGATCGCCGTGCCGAGCCCGGTCTCCCACACGAAGTGGATCGGGTAGACGCCGTTCTCCTTCCACCACGCGACCTGGTGCTCGGCGATCGCGAAGCCCGACTCCTTGTCGACGAGTCCGCCGTGCGCGTAGAGCGCGATCGGCACCGGGCCGGGCTGGTGCGCGGCGACGAAGGCGGGAAGGTGCGTCGAGAAGATCTCGTCGATGTCGGCCGCGGTGGTGCGGAAGTCCTTCACGGTCTGCGCGGTGGAGGCTGCGCCTTCGGCGAGCCTGCCGTCCTCGAGGGTGATCACATGGGGCCTCAGGCCGGCGAGGGCGGCGGCCGTCAGGGTCGGGGCGCCGCGTTCTGCGGACGGCGCGGCCGCCGGCGGTGCGGGCGAGGCGGTCGCGGGCGGCGGGGGAGCGGACGGGCTCGGCGGGCGTGCGGCGTTCATGGGTTCGGTCCTTCCGGGATCGGCTGGTGGGGCGGGGTCGGTGCCGGCGCGGCCGGCTGCTCGACGCGGATGCGCGCGCGAGGGTGCGCGTACACGGCGTACGCGAGCTCCGAGAGGTCCGCGTCGGCGCGGGCTGCGGCGCGCGCCGCGCGCGTGGCATCCGCGATCGTGGCGTCGTCGTCGGCGAGCGCGAGGTAGAAGGCCTCGACGAAGGTGGACGCGGGGTCGTCGCCGACCGCCCACGAGCAGCCGACGAACGCGGCCGCGCCGCCGCGCAGGAAGGCCTCGGGGAACCCGCCGAGCGACGCCGGCCCCGAGGGCAGGCGGCCGATGTCGCAGGCGTTCAGGAAGACGAACGGGCCCGTCGCCGCGGCATCCGCCGGCCCGCGATCGGGCAGGTCGCGACGCAGCTCGCCGTCGGAGTAGCGCGCGAGCGGCAGGTCCTCGGCCTCGCTGAACGCGGCGAGCAGCAGCTCCTGCGCCGCCGGGGTGCCGTCGCTCCAGCGGCCGTGGCCGGCGAAGTGCAGCAGGTCGAAGCCGTCGCGCATGAGCCCGGCGATGCCGTCGGCGTCGTCGGGGTCGATCGTGGTCGCCGAGAACCGTCGCTCGAGGAAGCCGCGCTCCTCGGAGGTGTGCGTG
>NZ_JBFUCL010000423.1:0-2807 GCF_056405255.1 Agromyces sp. P1_H4
CAACTCGCCCGGGCGGCGGTCGCGCGCCTCGCCGACGCCCGTCAGCTCGAGGAGCTCATCGACGCGACGCACCCGCTCGGCACCCCGGTGCGTGCGGGCGACGTTCATCGCCAGGGCCACGTTCTCGCCGGCGGTGAGGTAGGGAAGCAGGTTGCGCGAGGTCTGCTGCCACACGAAGCCGACGGTGCGGCGTTGATAGGCCACCCGCTCGCGCGCCCGCATCGAGAGCAGGTCGTGCCCGGCGACGCGGGCGACACCGGCCGTGGCGGTGTCGAGGCCGGAGAGGATCGTGAGCAGCGTCGACTTGCCCGAACCCGAGKCGCCGACGACGGCGACCATCTCGCCGGCTCCGACGCGCAGGTTGAGTCCCTGCAGGGCTTGCACCTCAACTCCGTCGGCGGTGAAGATGCGCACGAGGTCGGTGCACAGGATGTGCGGCTCGGCGAGCTGGTCGGCCATGGGGACCATCATTCCTCCTCCTTGCGCATCGCGCGCGCCGCGTTCACGCGACCGCCGACACCGGATGCCGCGGCGGCGGCGACCGCGGTGACGAGCACAGAGCCGGCGAGCACGGCCGTGATGAGCCATGGGTCGTACACCACCGCGGGTTGGGCGTCGCCGCCCGTGAACGCGCGCAGGTCGACGCCCTGCAGCACCACGAACGGCAGCACGGCGCCGAGCGCCGCGCCCACCACCACGGCGACGACCGCCACCGGCCCGATCTCCCAGGCGACGAGCGCCCGTTCGCCCCGCCGTCCGAGGCCGAGCGTGGACAGCAGCGGCAGCAGTCGTTCGCGCGAGGAGCGACCCACGACGAGCGTGAGCACGATCGCGAGCACCGTGAGCAGGCTCGAGAGGGCGATGGCGCCGACGAGTGCGGTCACAAGTCCCCGGGTCGTGGACCGCCCGCCGAGCTCGGCGGCGAGATCGGTCGCGGTGACCGTCGTGGCGCCGTCACCCGCGATCGTCGAGAGGGCGGCGGTCGTCTCGGCGTCATCCGCGCCCGGAGCGAACCGCACGAGCACCGCGCGCGGCACCAGCGTGTCGGTGAACGGCTCGGCGTTCGCACGATCCATCAGCACCCAGTTCGACCGTGGCGAGTACGCGGTGGCGCCGTCGACCACGGCGAGGGCGTGGAACGGCTCGCCGTCGAGTTCGACGTCGTCGGCCGCGCCGATGACCTCGTCGACGACGCCCGAGACGAGCACGGGGACGCCGTCATCGCCGGGCGGGGCGGCGAGCGCCTCGGGCAGCGGCGTGGCATCCGGTCGCCCGGCCTGCACGCGGCGCATCTCGGCGCTGTCGACCACGATGAGGGTGGTCGTGCGCTGCCGCCCGTCGATGATGAGATCGGAGCCGCGTGTCGAGTACACGGGGGCGATCGCCTCGACCCCCGGCACCGCGCGGAACTCGTCGAGCTGGGCCCGCGTGAACGGCAGGCCCGACACCGCGGCATCCGCACCCACCCGCGCCGCGGCGGCATGGTCGATCCCGGCGCGCACGGTGCCGAGCAGCACCGAGGAGAACACGGCCACCGACACCCCGACGACGACGGCGAGCACGGGCACGAGCCCGGCACTGGGGTCGCGCAGCGCGCGCGCCGACCCGAGGAACGGGACGAGGCCGGGCCGCGCGGCCATCGACCGCACGAGCCTGGCGAGGGGGATCGGGTAGAGGCGCAGCGCCACGAGGCACGCGACGAGCGAGAGTAGCAGCGGCACGGCGGCGAGCAGCGGATCGACGCCCGCCTGGGCCGCCGAGGTCGCCAATCCGCGGCGCATGAGGAGCACGACCGCGGCGACGGCGACGAGCAGCACGAGCAGCTCGGCGATCCAGCGGAACCGGCCTGGAGCGCTCCCGCCCAGGTCGGCGCGCGCGCGACGGAGCGGGCTCAGGCCCGGCGCCGAGGCCACCAGCAGCAGGGCAGGCGTCACGGCGAAGACCGCCGCGAGCAGCCATCCGCCGTATCCGGCGTCGGCGGCGACCGCGAGGGTGCCGAGCAGCCCGCCGACGACGGCCGCGGGGACGCCGATCGCGAGGCCCTCGATCGCCAGGATGCCGCGGAGCTGGCCGATCGAGGCACCGCGAGCCGCCGCCAGTTCGAGCCCCGCGCGCCGGCGCTCGAACACCACCCTAGCACCGAGGACGAGCACCGCCACCATGACCCCGATGGGCCCCGACGCGATCGTCGCGAGCACCGCGTCGCCGGCTGCTGCAGTGGCGGCCGCCTCGCCGAGGGACGCGCCGAGCCCGCTGAGGAAGCTCACCTCGCCCACCGTCGGCACCCAGCCCCGGTACTCCCCGGAGCCGATGACGCGCACGTCGCTCGAGAACTCGCCGAGCTGCGCCTGAAGCTGCGCGGACTCCGGTGCGGAGATGCGCTCGGTGCGCACCGGGAACCACGCCTGCATCGTGGAGGGCACGTTGACGTCGGCGAACGCCGGCCAGGATCCGGCATCCATGAACGCGGTGCCGGTGATCTGCGGTGGGGCGAGGCCGTTGTCCACCACGCCGGGTTCGAGCGTGGTCGGCAGGTGCGTCCACAGTCCGTCGGCCGGGTCGACCGGCGCCACCGTGCCCGACAGGCGCACCGGCTGGTTGATGCTGCCGATGCCGATGAACCGTTCCTCGCCGAGCGCCCAGTCCATGCGCTCCGCGACGGCGTCGACGAGCGCGAGGTCGACCGCGGTGACCCCGTCGAGTCCGTCGCCCGGGATCGGTGCCGGCCAGGCGCCCGAGGTCAGCTCGACGTGCTCGCGCAGCCGCGGGTCGAAGCCCGGAAGGATGCGGTACACGGGCGAGCTCGG
>NZ_JBFUCL010000424.1:0-2804 GCF_056405255.1 Agromyces sp. P1_H4
CGCCTCCTCGTCGTCGATCGCGCGGACGCCGCCGAGCACGAGCCGGGCGGGCGGGATGCGCGTCTCGGCGTCGAGCGCGAGCCCGTCGGCGCCCTCGCCGGCGATCGCCCGCAGGGTCATCCCGCCGAAGCCGCCCGACGGGGACGACTCGGGCGTGTTCAGGTCGGGGTGCGCGTCGAGCCAGAGCACGGCGAGGTCGCCGCCGCTGCGGCGTGAGGCGTGCGCGACCGCCGCGAGCGACGCGCCGCAGTCGCCGCCGATCGTGAGCGCCCAGTCGGGCACCTGCGCGAGCGCCTCCTCGGTGCGCTCGCGCACCCGGAGCAGGGCGCTGTAGCGGCGCACCCCCGAGCCGAGCTCGTCGCCGGCCTCCACCGGGACCTCGACGAGGACGGTCGCGGACGCGGGCAGATCGCCGAGGATCGCGGCGGCACCGTCGGCATGGCTCATCGCGCGCGACGACACGGAGCCCTGCCACTGGGGAACGACGACGAAGGTTGCGGGCATGCCTCACAGTATCGCGCGGGCGCCCGACGTCGTCACTGGTCGGGGAAGCGCACCAGGCGGGCCTGCACGGCGAGCCCGAAGCTCGCCACCATCATGAATCCGAGCCCGAGCAGGCCGCCCACCGTCGTGGCGAGCACCACGGCCACGCCGTTGACGGCGATGAGGACCAGCGTCGTGTTCCAGAGCCACCGTCGCCCGGTGAGGCCCGTCGCGATGGCGGATGCCGCGAGCAGCACGACGCGCAGCCACAGGTCGACCGGCTGCCACACCGGGAGGCCGGACAGGGCGAGCACCGCGCCGATGACGAGGAGCAGCGTCCATGTGGCGAACAGCCCCCAGCTGGCCGGCACGGGACGGACGGAGGCCACGACGTCCACGACGTGCTCGTCGACGATCCGCACCCGCGTACCGGTCCTCGGATACCCCGGCCCGCCGTCGCCCGACGGGTCGTCGGCGCCGGGTCGTCCGTCCCCGCCCGCGCGGCTCGCGGCGGAGCGCAGCAGCACCTCCTTGGCCAGGGTCGCATCGACGAAGCGCTCGCTCGACGCCTGCACCGTCGAGGGCGCTGCGCCGATGGCCCGGTCGGGATGGAGCTCGCGGGCGAGGCGCCGGTAGGCGTGGTCGATCTCGGGCTCGTCCGCATCGGGTGCGACACCCAGCACCTCGGCCGCCTCATCCGGCGTCATGCCCGAACGTTACCGCGTCACGCTGGGATCGCGCTTCGCGTCTACGGGCCGGGTCGTCCCGCGTTGCCGCGGCGAGACGCCGATGCCGCGGGCGCCCGTGCGCCCGCGGCATCCGTGTGCTCGTGCTCAGCCCGAGATGGCGCCCTGCGACGATCCTCCGGCCTTCAGCGCGGCGAGCCGTGCGTCGACCTCGGTGAGCTCGCCGAGGTCGTCGAGCTCGTTGAACTGCGCGTCGAGGCTGGATGCGGCGAGCTCGCTCTGTCCGCGCACGACGGCCTCCTCGCGGCGGATCTTGTCCTCGAACCGGCCGATCTCGCTGGTCGGGTCGAGGATGTCGATGGACTTGACGGCGTCGTTCACCTGCCGCTGCGCCTGGGCGGTCTTCGCCCGCGCGATCAGCTCGGATCGCTTGTTCTGGAGCTGGACCAGCTTCTCCTTCATGCCGTTGAGCCCCGACTTGAGCTTGTCGACGACCTCGGTCTGCGCCGCGATCTGGGGCTCGGCGGCGCGCGCCTCGTTCTCGGCGGAGATCTGGCGGCTCAGGGCGACCTTGGCGAGGTTGTCGAACTTGTCCCCGCCGGACGCGTCGCCGGCCGAACGAAGCTCGTCGCCCTTGCGGCTGGCAGCGAGCGCCTTCTCGCCCCACTCGCGGGACGCCTCGACGTCCTCGCGGTGGTCGTCCTCGAGGAGGCGCAGGTTGCCGATGGTCTCGGCGATCGCGGCCTCGGCGTCGGCGATGCTGTTGGTGTAGTCGCGCACCATCTGGTCGAGCATCTTCTGCGGGTCCTCGGCCTCGTCGATGAGCGAGTTGATGTTCGCCCGCATGAGCTGCGAGATGCGGCCGAAGATGGACTGCTTAGCCATGGTGGTTCCTTTCGGTGATGGTCGGTCGTGGTCGGTCGTGGTCTGTGGTGGTGAGTCGTCGTGGTCGGGTGGTGGTGATCGTGGTCCGTCGTGGTGATCGTGGGCGCCGCGCCGGGTATGGCTCAGACCGGCGGCTGCATCGTGGAGCTCAGAATCGGCCTCCGCCCCCGCGACGCGACCGCGTGCCCGAGCCTCCGAAGCTCCCGGGCGACCGCCGGCCGCCTCCGCCGAAGCCTCCGCCGAAGCCGCCGCTGCTCCGACCGCCTCCGCCGCCGCCGAAGATGCCCCCGCCCCCGCCCCCGCCTCCGCCGCCGCCGAGCATCGAGTTGATGAGGATGCCGCCGAGCACGGCCCCGAACACGTCGCCGCCCCGTCCGCCGCCCTGGGGCATGCCGCCGTAGCCGCCGCCGAACCCGCCGCCTCCGCCGTAGGCGGTGTCGAACCCGCCCACGTCCTGCTGGGCGAGCGACATGGCCGTGCCGGCGAGGGACTCGGCCCGCTGGGCGGTGCTGAGCGCCGCAGCCGGATCCACGGATGCCAGTCCCTCGGCTTCGACGAGCAGGCGCCCGGCCTCGGCGAGGCGGGTCCGCGCTTCGGCGCCCACCGCGCCGCGTCGGGCGACGAGGTAGTCCTCGGCCGCCTGCACCTGGGCGCGGGCGGTGGCCAGCGAGCGCCCGAGCTGGGCCTGCGCGCGCTCGAGCCGCACGGCCTGGTCGCGGGCGCCGGCGATCGCGGCGTCGATCTCGGCGC
>NZ_JBFUCL010000425.1:0-2793 GCF_056405255.1 Agromyces sp. P1_H4
GTGCTCGTCGAGCGTGTCGTCGCGGCGACCGAACACCGTCATGCCGAGGCTGTGCAGGTAGGCGACCACGTCGTCCTGCGTCGAGCCGTGGTTGCCCGTGGCGACGATCTCGGCGCCGCCCGCGGCGAGCACCTCGAGCAGCACGGCGGTCTTCGGCTCGACGTGCAGCGACATGCCGACCCGGAGCCCGGCGAAGGGCCGTCGGGCGGCGAAGTCCTCGCGGGTGGCGGCGAGCAGCGGCATCCGGGACCTGATCCAGGTGGTGCGCGCGGCGCCGCGTTCGAGCAGTTCCGACATGTCGGCTCACTTTCATATATGAATGCTTCTTTTACAGATGATACCGCGCGAAGAGGCGGGGCGCCGGTCGCCCGCCGGGGCCGCGCGTGAGGGTCGAGTCAACCCCCACGACTTCGCCGAAGCGGCTGCGTATCGTGACCGCAACGGATGGGGGGTGACATGCGCGCAGGACGGATCGCGTCCGTCGTGCTCACGGCGACGTTGGCGCTGTCGGGCTGTGCGCCTCAGTACGACGCCGCGACGAAGGAGGACCTGCGAGCCCAGGTCGTCGCCGTGAGCACCGCGAGCGCCGCAGGCGACTGGCCGACGGCGATCGCCGGGCTCGACCAGCTCGCCACGGAGGTGTCGAAGGCGCGACGCGACGGCCGGCTCCACGACCAGCGCTTCGCGGCGATCGTGTCGGCGATGGACCTCGTGCGCCAGGACCTCGAAGCGGCCGTCGCCGCGGCCGAGACCGAGGCAGAGCAGCAGCGACTGCTGGCGGAGCAGGCGCGGTTGCAGGAGCAGATCACGCAGCTGCAGGCCGAGCAGTCCGAGCCGGCGCCGCCCGCGCCGGCGCCTGGTGAGGACGGCAAGGGCGGCAAAGACGGCAAAGACGGGAAGGAGGGCAAAGGCGAGGGGAAGAGCGAGGGCAGCGGCCCTGGCGGCAGGAGCGGAATCGTGCCGGCCGCGGACCACCGGAAGCAGTGACGCCGGGCCGCGTCATAGGCTGGCGCATGCGGATGCCACGACCTCCGCTCCCCCGATCCCTGGAGGCACGACCGTGCACGACGCGAGCACACCGGACACGCCGGCGCTCCACCCCGACACCCTCGCCGTCATCGCCGGCCGCCCGGCGAAGACGCCCGACCAGCCCATGAGTGTGCCCGTGCACCTCACCTCGACCTACGTCGCGGGCGGCGAGCTCGAGTACGGGCGGTACGGCAATCCCACGTGGACGGCCTTCGAGGAGACCCTCGGCGCCCTCGAGGGCGGCCGTTGCGTCGCGTTCGCGTCGGGCATGGCCGCCGTCGCCGCGGTGCTCGACCTCGTCGAGCCGGGCGGCACGGTCGTCGCGCCGCGGCACTCCTACACGGGAACCGTCGCCGCGCTCGAGGAGCGCGAGGAGCAGGGCCGCCTGCGGGCCGTGTACGTCGACATCACCGACACCGCCGCCGTGGCCGCCGCCTGCGAGAACGCCGCGATGGTGTGGTTCGAGTCGCCCACGAATCCCGCCCTCGAGGTCGCCGACATCGCGGCGATCGCGCGAGCGGCGCACGAGCACGGCGCGCTGGTCGCCGTCGACAACACGTTCGCCACGCCGCTGCTGCAGCGTCCGCTCGCCCTCGGCGCCGACGTGGTCGTGCACTCGGCGACGAAGTACATCTCGGGCCACAGCGACGTGCTCATGGGCGCGGTGGTCACGGCATCCGACGAGCTCGCCGATGCGACCGTGCAGCGGCGCTCGTTGCACGGCGCGATCCCGGCCCCGCTCGAGACGTTCCTCGCGCTGCGCGGGCTGCGCACCCTGCCCGTGCGACTCGAACGCGCGCAGGCCACCGCGCAGGAGCTCGTGCGCCGACTCGCCGGCCACCCCGCGCTCGAGGAGGTGCGCTACCCCGGCTTCGGCGCGATCGTCTCGATCGTCGTGCGCGGCGGCGCAGAGCCCGCCGACGCGCTCGTGCAGCGCACGAGCCTCTGGGTGCACGCGACGAGCCTGGGCGGCGTCGAGTCGACGTTCGAGCGGCGACGCCGCTGGGCGCTCGAGCAGCCCTCGATTCCCGAGGGGCTCGTGCGGCTCTCGGTCGGACTCGAGCATGTCGACGACCTGCACGGCGACCTCGTGCGGGCGCTCGACTCGCTCGGCTGACGGCGGACGGCTGCCCACCTCGCCGCCTCGCGGCGTCCCTCGCCGCCTCAGTGCGCGTGGTCGAGCAGCCAGTCCATCGTGTCGGGCACCGTGTGGAGCACCGAGACGTGCCCGTCGTCGAGGCGCATCCACAGGGCGGCGTCGGGCAGGCGGCTCAGCATCCAGGCCGCGTGCCGCCGCGGCACCACGCGGTCGCCCTCGCCCTGGACGAGGAGCACCGGCACGCGCACGTCCTCGAGCTCGAACCCCCACGGACGCGTGAACGCCACGTCGTCGTCGATGAGCCCGTCGTTCCCGAACGCCTCGGAGGCGGCGACGTCCGCCCCGAGTGCCGACCAGGCCCCGTCGAGCGCCTCGAAGTCGGCCGGCAGGAACTGCTCGGGGTCGAACTCCTCGACCTCGGCGAAGGCCGCGCGCTGCTCGCGACCCTCCCGTGCAGCGAGCAGCCCACCGGGTGAGCGCATGCCAGAGAACCAGTCGAACGCGTCGGTGTACGGCGCGATGCCAGCGAGCGTGACGGCCGCGGTCACCCGCTCTGGAAGCAGCGCGGCCCCGGCCAGGGCGTGCGGCCCGCCGCCCGACGCGCCCATCGCGGCGAAGCGCCCGACGCCGAACGCGTCGGCGACCGCGGCCGCGTCGGCTGCGGC
>NZ_JBFUCL010000426.1:0-2772 GCF_056405255.1 Agromyces sp. P1_H4
GGGCAGCTCGCCCCACGCGCGGCCGCGATCGGCGGCGGTCTGGACGACGCGCTCGAGCGCGGCCTCGTCGTCGATGCGCGCGGCGGCGATGGTGTCGAGGCCGAGGCGCGACTCGGGCACCCGCGCCAGGATGCGGCGGCCCCATTCGCGGTTCGCGGCGAGGGCGGGGTCGGTGTCGGGCTCGTTGCGGAAGCCGGGGGTGACCCCGGGTCCGGCGGGCGTCGCCTGGGCAGCGGATGCCGCGGCATCCGTCGGGGCGACGAGGTCGAGCCCGCCCGAGCCGCGCGTGATCTCGAGTACGGTGCTGGTGAGCGACGCGTCCTCGTGCTCGGTGCCCGGCGCCGGGGCATCCGGAACCGACATCGCCGCGGCGAGCGCCTCGTCGGTCCACTCGGTGCGACGGTTCTGGGTGCGGTTCGGCGCGGGCGTGCGGCCGTCGTCGGCCTCGAGCGCGGCGAGCGAGCGGAGGTAGCGGTCCTGCTCGCGCTGGAACAGCCCGCGGTCGTTCGCGAGCTCGAACACGGCGGACATGAAGTTGTCCTGGCTCGCGTTCTCCTCGAGGCGGCGGATCAAGTACGCGATCGCCACGTCGAACTCGCTCGGGTTGACGACGGGCGTGTAGAGGAGGAGGTTGCCGACGTCGCGGCGCACGGCCTCGGCCTGGCCGGTGGCCATGCCGAGGAGCATCTCGAACTCGACGCGCGACTCGACCCCGCGCTCGCGGGCGGTGAGCCAGGCGTGCGCGACGTCGAAGAGGTTGTGGCCGGCGATGCCGAGCTTCACCGCGTCGGTGTGCTCGGGCGTCATGGACCAGTGCAGCACGCGCTTGTAGTTGGTGTCGGAGTCCTGCTTGGTCGCATAGGTGGCGATGGGCCAGTCGTGGATCGCCGCGTCGACGTGCTCCATGGCGAGGTTGGCGCCCTTCACGACGCGCACCTTGATCGGCGCGCCACCGGCCTGGCGGCGGGCGGTGGCCCACGCGGTGAGCTCCTGCATCGCCCCCAGCGCGTCGGGCAGGTAGGTCTGCAGCACGATGCCGGCCTCGAGGCCGCGCAGCTGCGGCTGGTCGAGCAGGGTGGTGAACACCGCGATCGTCAGGTCGAGGTCGCGGTACTCCTCCATGTCGAGGTTGATGAACTTCGGAGTCGCGCTCTTGGCGGCGAGCTCGTAGAGCGGGGTGAGCTTGGCGACGACCTTGGCGACGGCCTCGTCGAACGACCACATCGAGAGCTGGCTGACGACGCTCGACACCTTGATCGACACGTAGTCGACGTCGTCGCGGGCGAGGAACTCGTAGGTGCCGCGCAGGCGACGGTCGGCCTCGTCCTCGCCGAGCACGGCCTCGCCGAGGAGGTTGAGGTTCAGGCGGTTGCCCGATTCGCGGAGCTTCGCGATCGCCGGGCCGAGCTTGGCCGGGGTCGCATCGAGCACGAGGTGCCCGACCATCGCGCGCAGCACGCGGCGGGCGATGGGGATGACGAGCCACGGGAACGCGGGCGCGACGAAGCCGCCGAGGCGCACGGCGCCGCGCAGGTACCACGGCAGGAACTTCGGGGTGAGCTTCGCGACGTGCTCGAGGTTGCGGCCGGCGACGCCCAGGTCTTCGGGGCGCATCACGCCGTCGACGAAGCCGACGGTGAAGGCGAGTCCGTTGGGGTCCTTCAGCACGCCGGCCAGCCGCTCGGCGGCGGGATCGACGGGGTGGTCGGCGCTCTCGGTGAGCCAGCGGCGTACGAGGGCGACGACGTGGTCGGTGCTCGGCGTCAGATCCGTGGCGGCGTTCGACATGGTCACGAGGCTAGTGTCCTTTGCTTCGGGCGCGCCGGGCGGGTGCGCGCGCCTGTCGCGTTCAGTATGCGACGCGGCATCCGTTCAGTACAGCGAATGAATCTGACGGATACTATTCGGTAAAGCCGAATGATTTCTGAGGAGACGGAGGCCCAAGGCATGCTCGACGTTCGACGGCTGCGACTGCTCGTGGAGCTCAGCCAGCGCGGCACCCTGGCCGCCGTGGCCGACGCCCTCTCGTACAGCCCCTCGTCGGTCTCGCAACAGCTCAGCCAGCTCGAGAAGGAGGCCGGCGTGCCGCTGCTCGAGCAGGTCGGCCGGCGCGTGCAGTTGACCCCGCAGGCCCAGCTGCTCGTCGGCCACGCCCGGGCCGTGCTCGACCGGCTGGAGGAGGCCGAGGCGGATGTCGCGCGCTCGCTCACCGCCGTCGGCGGCACGGTGCGCATCGCCGTGTTCCAGTCCGCCGCGCACGCCATGGTGCCGCAGGCGCTCACCCTCCTCCGCGCCGAGCATCCCGCGCTGCGCGTGGAGGTCACCGAGCGCGAGCCCGACGCCGGTCTCTTCGAGGTCTCGGCGCGCGACTTCGACCTGGTCATCGCCGAGCAGTACCCGGGTCACACGCGTGCGCACCGCGACGACCTCGATCGGGTGCACCTCGCCTCCGACGCGATCCGGCTTGCCCTGCCGCCGCATCCGTCGTCCGCTCGCGGACGCACCTCCTGGACGCGCACGCCGGAAATGAGCGGGTCGATTCCCGCCGACGCGTCCACCAGGTCAGCGGATGCCGCGGGCACGGCGCTCGAAGCGGCGGCGCGCCTCCCGTGGGTGCTCGAGCCCCAGGGCACGGCGTCGCGCGAATGGGCCGAGCAGCTCTGCCGGGAGGCGGGCTTCGAGCCCGACGTGCGCTTCGAGACGGCCGACCTCATGGCCCACATCCGCCTCATCCGCTCGGGCAATGCCGTCGGGCTGCTGCCCGACCTCGTC
>NZ_JBFUCL010000427.1:0-2761 GCF_056405255.1 Agromyces sp. P1_H4
AGCGAGCGCACCTTGCCGGGAGTGTCGGCACCCTCGAGGGTCGTCAGGTCGATGAGCGAGATGATCGTGTCGAGGGCCCGCTGCTTCGAGGTGGTCTTGATCGAGCGGGTGCCGAGGCCGGCGGCGCGCTGCTCGAGGCCGACCGCGTCGACCCCGGGGATGCCGTGCAGGTAGCGGCCGAGCGTGGCGTCGTCGGGTTCACCGCCGAGCACGGCGAGCGCCCGCTCCCGGGCGGTGACGAGTGAGGTGCCTGACATGGTGATGACCTGGCTTTCGTGTGTGGTGCGGTGTCGGTGTGGCGGGGCCCGCGCGGGCGCCTCAGCCGTCGAGGAGGTGGAGGGCGGTGGCCTCGTCGGTGACGAGCACCGAGCAGAGGCCGCTGCGCACGACGGCATCGGCGACCGGGTGCTTGGCGCTGCCGGCGATCACGGCGATGGCGAGCGGGGCCGCCCGAAGTTCGTCGAGCGTGAGCCCGACCGTGCGCGCGTCGAGGGCGGGGTCGACGATGTTGCCGTCGGAGTCGATGTAGCGCCCGACGACGTCGCCCACGGCGCCCTTCTGCACGAGCACGTCGACGTCGGCCACCGAGAGGTAGCCGCTCTCGACGTGCACGGAGTTGTGGTCGGCCGCACCCGCGCTGAAGACGTAGGCGTCGGCCGAACGGGCGAGCTCGATGACGCCCGCGACGACGCGGTCGGACTCGATCGCCTCCTTCGTGGCGAGGCGCTCGAGGATCGCGGGGCTCGGCAGCAGGGTCGCGCTGCCGCCGCCCTTCTGGGCGATCCCGACCGCCGTGGCCGCTGCGGTGCCCGGCCGGCGGTTGAGGCTCACTCCCCCGTTGATCTGCACGACGTTGACGCCCGTGGCCCACCCGTTGCGCAGGTGCTGCGAGAGCTCGAACAGGGTGCGTCCCCAGCTCACGCCGAGGGTGCGCGGCACAGGCCGGAGGGCGGTGAGGTAGTCGGCGGCCGCCTGGGCGGTGCGCTCCTGCAGTTCTTCGGGCGACTGAACGCCCGCCGTCGAGACGACGATGGCGTCGGTGAGCCCGCGTTCGTCGCGCAGGCGGCGCTCGATCGGGAGCCGGCGTGCGCGGGGATGCAGGATCTCGATGCGGATGAACCCGCGCTGCTTGGCCTGGGCGAGGAGTCGGCCGACCTTCCAGCGCGTGAGCCGGAGCGCCTGCCCGATCTCGTCCTGGGTCTTGTTCTCCTCGTAGTAGAGCTCGGCCGCCCGGATGGAGAGCAGTTCGTCGATCTCGTCCACAGTGTCCTTCCGCTCGCTTCCAGCGTAGGCAGGTGCGTGCGCATCGGCAACACTCGCGGGTGATCCTGCTCATATGAGCACCGTGAGCGGATGCCGCGCACCCGCGGCGCGCCACCATTGGGGCCGGCGAGGGCGCGCCGCGGAACTCCGGGGGCGACTCGCGCTCGCGCACGACGTCGCCAGGACGGCTCAGGCCGCGCGCTCGTCCTCGAAGTATCCGGGGCGGGCCGCCATGGCGCCGGAGATCACCGCGGGCACGGTCGACGCGACGAGCAGCAGCACCAACGGCCCGGTCCAGCCGCCGGTCGCCTGGTGGAGCAGCCCCACGGCGAGCGGGCCGACGGCGACCATGAGGTATCCCGCCGACTGGACGAATCCCGACAGGGCGACCGCGCCCTCGTGCGTGCGGCTGCGCAGGTTGATGAGCACGAGCGAGAGCGGGAAGAACAACGGACCCGCGCCTGCGAGGGCGACCCACAACCACGTGGCCGTGCCGGGCACGAGCAGGAGCCCGAGGTAGCCGGCCGCGAAGGACCCGATGCCGATGGCCACGAGGAGGCGTACCCGGCCGTACCGCGCGGCGATGATCGGAACGACCAGTCCGGCGGGCAGGCCCATGGCCGCGTACAGCGACAGCAGCGCCCCCGCCTCCGCCGGCGGCGTGCCGGCGATGTCGTGGAGCATCGACGGCAGCCACGCGAACAGCGCGTAGGCGTTGAAGCCCGCGACCGTGAACAGCACCGCGAGCGACCACGCGAGCGGCGAGCGCAGCGCGTAGCGCAGCAGCCCGGGCTGCGGTTCCTCGGGACGCGCCGGCTGGCGACGGCCGTCGGGATGCAGCAGCAGCACGATCCAGGGGATGAGCGCGACCGCGGCCACGAGCCCCCACTCCCCCAGCGAGACACGCCAGCCGGCGGCATCCGCCACCGGGACGGCGACGAGCGGCGGCACGAAGGTGCTCACCGACAGCGCCGTCACGTACAGCGAGGTCATGAGACCCACGCGATCGGGGAAGTAGCGCTTCACGAGCGGCGGCAGCAGCACGTTGCCCACCCCGATCGCCGCGAAGGTGAGGGTGGATGCGGCGATCAGCCACAGGGCGTCGCCCGCCAGCCCCCGACCGATGAGGCCGATCGACAGGGCGACGAGCGCGACGACGAGGGTGGGCTCCAGGTCGAACCGCTTCGTGATGAGCGGGGTGATGATGCCGAACACCGCGTAACAGAGCGGGGGCAGCATGCCGAGCAGGCCGACCACGGCCGGGCTGAGCTGGATGTCGCGCTCGAGCTGGTGGAGGATCGGCGAGAGCGAGGCGACGGCCGTGCGCAGGTTGAAGGCGACGAGCACGATGCCGAGCAGCGCGAGCGTTCGGCCGGCCCAGAGCGGTCGGGGCTGGGTCGGCTTCACCCGTCCGAGTCTAGGCTGGTGGCGTGGCCGACTTCGCCCGGTACCTCCCGCTCAGCCAGCGCTCCGGCTTCGACGAGCGCGGCGTCACGAG
>NZ_JBFUCL010000428.1:0-2752 GCF_056405255.1 Agromyces sp. P1_H4
GCATCAGCACACCGGCGAGGGCGGCTTTCGCGTCCACGAGGCCGTCCGCGATGGGACCGGCCACGGCGTGCCGGCCGCCGGCGTGCAACGACTCGATGCGGATGCCCTCCCGGATGCGGGTCAGCAGCAGCACCCGTTCCGTCTCGCGGGTGCCGGCGTCGAGCACCTCGCGTCCCACGGCCGGCGAGAGCTCCGCCGTCACGCGATCCGCGTAGGCGGCCGGGTGCTTCGCGTTCCACCAGCGCACGCCGCCGACATGGCTGTGCGCGCCAGGCCCGACGCCCCACCAGTCGTCGCCGCGCCAGTACCCGAGGTTGTGGCGCGACCGCTGTGAGGCATCCGTCGCCCAGTTGCTCACCTCGTACCACTCGTACCCGGCGGCGGCGAGCAGGTCGTCGGCGAGCTCGTACATGTCGGCCTCGAGGTCGTCGGAGGGCGTCGCGAGCTCCCCGCGACGGATCTGGCGGGCGAGCTTCGTGCCCTCCTCGACGATGAGCGCGTAGGCGCTGACGTGGTCGGGCCGCTCGGTCACCACCGCCTCGACGCTCCGGCGCCAGTCGCCCAGTGACTCGCCCGGCGTGCCGTAGATGAGGTCGAGGCTCACGTCGAGCCCGGCGTCGCGCGCCCAGCGCACCACGAGCGGCACCCGCGCGGGATCGTGCGTGCGGTCGAGTGCCGCGAGCACGTGCGGCACCGCCGACTGCATGCCGAACGACACGCGCGTGAACCCCCCGTCGGCGAGACGACGCAGGTCGTCGGGTCCGACCGAGTCGGGGTTCGCCTCGGTCGTGACCTCGGCGCCCTCCTCGAGTCCGAACTCGTCGCGCACGGCGCCGAGCATGCGCACCAGGTCGTCGGCGGGCAGCAGTGTCGGCGTGCCGCCCCCGAAGAACACGGTCGAGGCGAGGCGATGCGGCACTCCGGATGCCTCGAGCACCCGCCGCGACATCCGGATCTCACCGATCGCGTGGTCGGCGTAGTCCACCTGCCGCGCCCCCCGCAGTTCACCGGCGGTGTACGTGTTGAAGTCGCAGTAG
Organism: Agromyces sp. P1_H4; assembly: GCF_056405255.1. Taxonomy (NCBI): domain Bacteria; kingdom Bacillati; phylum Actinomycetota; class Actinomycetes; order Micrococcales; family Microbacteriaceae; genus Agromyces; species Agromyces sp. P1_H4. The sequence goes on from NZ_JBFUCL010000428.1 coordinate 1,038, forward strand.
CCGCAGCGCACGCGGCAGAACGGCACGTGCACGTACACGCCGAACGCCCGGTCGTCGGCGCCCACCGCGGCGGATGCCGGGAGGAGCCCGTCGAGCGGCGCGGGGTCGCCGAGCGGAAGGGCCGAGCCCACCGGCTACACGCCGCCCGCGGGGTGCAGGGCCCGCAGCTCGACGCGGGTGAGCTCCCGGCGCTTGCGGCGCTGGCGAGGAGCCACGAGTCGACGGATGCCGCCGGCGGTGCCGAGCACCGACCGGATGGTGAGCCACACGGTGTCGTCCTCGCGGTGCTCGAGGATGAACGACTCCTCGCCGCTCTCGGGGCCCTCGGCCGTGGTGCCGTAGGCGAAGCCGACGCGGTCGGGCTCGTCGATCACGTAGACGACGAGCACCGGGGTGTCGTGGTGGCGGAAGCGGCCCGAGCGGCGCAGCGTCGCGGTCATGCCGGCGGCGATGTAGGGCGTGCCGTCGGCGCCGAAGCGCTCCTCGGTTCGCGGCGACGGCTGCTCGGCGAGCGGGGCTCCCTCGGCGTCGTAGACGATGCCCGGGTACTGCGCGCCCGTGCCCGTCGACACGTCGACGACCTCGAAGCCGGCGCCCTGCTGGATGCCCCAGGTCATGAGCGACTCCGCGGMGCGCTCGAAGCGCTCGATCCCGCTGCCGAGGCGCACCGAGTCCTCGGCGGGGCGATAGCCCTCGGGCGGGTAGCGCAGCAGGTCGGGGGCGAGCGTCGCCCCGATCGCCCCGTAGGTGACCGACTGGTCGGTGAACGTGCTTCGTCGGGTCATCGGGAACCTACTTCTTCGCGTCCTTCTTCTCGGTGTCGCCCGAGAGCGCGGCGATGAACGCCTCTTGGGGGACCTCGACGCGGCCGACCATCTTCATGCGCTTCTTGCCCTCCTTCTGCTTCTCGAGGAGCTTGCGCTTGCGGGTGATGTCACCGCCGTAGCACTTGGCGAGCACGTCCTTGCGCATCGCGCGGATCGACTCGCGTGCGATGATGCGGGCGCCGATCGCCGCCTGGATGGGCACCTCGAACTGCTGCCGCGGGATGAGCTCGCGGAGGCGCCCGGTCATGAGCACGCCATAGGCGTAGGCCTTGTCGCGGTGCAYGATCGCGCTGAACGCGTCGACCTGCTCGCCCTGCAGGAGGATGTCGACCTTCACGAGGTCGGCGGCCTGGTCGCCGGTGGGCTCGTAGTCGAGCGACGCGTAGCCCGCGGTCTTCGACTTGAGCTGGTCGAAGAAGTCGAAGACGATCTCGCCGAGCGGCATGTTGTAGCGGATCTCGACCCGGTCTTCGCCCAGGTACTCCATGCCGAGCAGGGTGCCGCGGCGCGACTGGCAGAGCTCCATGATGGTGCCCACGTAGTCCTTCGGCGCGAGGATCGCGGCGCGCACCATCGGCTCGCGCACCTCGGAGATCTTCGCACCCGTCGGGAACTCGCTCGGGTTCGTGACCGTGACGGTCTTCCGGTCTTCGGTGGTCACCTCGTAGACGACGGAGGGCGCGGTGTTGATGATGTCGAGTCCGAACTCGCGGCGGAGCCGCTCGGTCACGATCTCGAGGTGCAGCAGGCCGAGGAAGCCGGCGCGGAACCCGAAGCCGAGGGCGACCGAGGTCTCGGGCTCGTAGACGAGCGCGGCATCCGACAGCTTGAGCTTGTCGAGCGCCTCGCGCAGCTCGGGGTAGTCGCTGCCGTCGATCGGGTAGAGAC
>NZ_JBFUCL010000429.1:0-2725 GCF_056405255.1 Agromyces sp. P1_H4
CCATGCCGCCGCGCCGCGCCGCATTCCGATCGGGGATCCTCCTCGTCGCGGCATCCGCTCTGCTGATGCTGATGCCGGCGCTCGCCGGCTGCGCGCCGACGGCCGGCGTGTGGCAGCTGTCGGGCGACCTGTCGACGCATGACCCCGCACTCGCGAAGGACGGCGACACCTGGTACGTCTACTCGACCGGGAACGGCACGGTCGCCGATGGCAACGTGCAGATCCGGTCGTCGTCCGACGGCCGGAACTGGCGCTACGAGGGCGAGGTGTGGGACGAGAAGCCCGCGTGGATCGCCGAGGCGGTGCCCGGCGTCGACAACCTGTGGGCACCCGAGCTCGTCGAGCACGACGGCACCTGGTACCTGTACTACTCGGCGTCTCGGTTCGGCAAGAACTCCTCGGTGATCGCCCTCGCGACCAACACCACGCTCGATCCCGATGACCCGGCGTACGAGTGGGTCGACCGCGGGCCGGTCATCGAATCGGACTCGAGCGACGACTTCAATGCGATCGACCCCGGCGTCGCGACCGACGAGGACGGCACGCCCTGGATGTCGTTCGGCTCGTTCTGGAGCGGCATCCGCATGGTCGAGCTGGCGTGGCCGGGCGGGCTGCGCGCCGACGAGGCCGAGCCGCTCCGCCTCGCCGACCGCGGCGCGCCGCCGAACGCCATCGAGGCGCCGTACCTCGTCGAGCACGACGGCGACTGGTTCCTCTTCGTCTCGCGCGACGCCTGCTGCCGGGGCGCTGACAGCACGTACAAGATCGCCGTCGGCCGAGCGGATGCCCCGACGGGGCCGTTCGTCGATCGCGACGGCGTCCCGCTGCTCGAGGACGGCGGCACGGTGCTGCTCGAGACGGATGGGCACCGCATCGGACCCGGCGGGCAGTCGGTGTCGGATGGGATGATGGCGCTGCACTACTACGACGGCGACCTGAACGGGCAGTTCCAGCTCGCGCTGCTGCCGCTCGGCTGGGATGCCGACGGGTGGCCCGAGCTGCACTGGTGAGGAGCACGATGGAACGCAACTGGGCTGGCAACCTGACCTATCGGGCGCAGCGGATCGTGCATCCGTCATCGGTGGAGGAGCTGCAGGAGGTGCTCGCCGGCGATGGGCCGTTCCGGGTGCTCGGCACGCGCCACTCGTTCAACGACCTCGCCGACACCGTGGGCACCCTCATCGCGACCGACCGGCTGCCGGTCGACATCGACGCCTCGAGCGCGCCCGGTGCCGTGCGGCTCACGGGGGCGCCGAGGTACGGCGACCTCGCACCGATCCTGCAGCGGAAGGGCCTCGCGCTCGCGAACCTCGCGTCGCTGCCGCACATCTCGGTGCCCGGCGCCGTCGGCACCGGCACCCACGGATCGGGCGACGGCATCGGCTCGCTCGCCACCGCCGTGCGCGGCATCGGGTTCGTCACGCCGAACGGCGAGTCCCGCACCCTCGTGCGCGGCGACGCGGACTTCGCCGGGTCCGTCGTGCACCTCGGCGCCCTGGGCGTCGTCACGGGGCTCGAGCTCGACGTCGAGCCGACCTACGACGTCGCGCAGACCGTGTACGAGGCGCCCGCGTGGGATGCGATCCTCGCCGACCTCGACGGGGTGACCTCGCTCGGCACGAGCGTGAGCATCTTCACGCGGTGGTCGCGCACCGACGTCGCCGACCAGCTCTGGGTCAAGCAGCGCCTGCCGTTCGACGCGGATGCCGCGGAGCGGCGCCGTGCGGTGGTCGAACGACTCGGCGCCCACGCGGCGACCCAGGCGCGGCATCCGATCATCGGGCTGCCGGCCGACGCGTGCACGGAGCAGCTCGGGGCGCCGGGCCCGTGGTTCGAACGCCTGCCGCACTTCAGGCTCGAGTTCACGCCGTCGGCGGGGGAGGAGCTGCAGTCGGAGTACCTCGTGCCTCGCGCCGACGCGGTGGCCGCGCTCGAGGCCGTGCGGGGCCTCGCCGACCGCATCGCGCCGCTGCTGCAGGTGTGCGAGGTGCGCACGGTCCGCGCCGACGACCTGTGGCTGAGCGGGGCGTACGGCACCGACGTGGTCGGCCTCCACTTCACGTGGGTGCGCGACGAGGCGGCGGTCACGGCCCTGCTGCCCGCGATCGAGGCGGCGCTCCCCAACACCGCGCGTCCCCACTGGGGCAAGGTGTTCACGCTGCCGGGCGACGAGGTGCGCCGCCGCTACCCCCGCTGGGACGACTTCGCCACGCTGCGCGCCCGCTTCGACCCCGAGCGCCGTTTCGCCAACGCCTACCTGGAGCGACTCGGCCTCTGACTCAACGCGCGGACTGCTCCGGCACCTGCGCCTCGACGAGCTGCAGCACGCGGGCGGCGACGCTCACGGCGATCGCGGCGGGCTCCTTCGAGCGGATGCCCTCGATGCCGATCGGCGTGGACACCCGGGCGAGGTCCTCCTCGGTGACGCCCGCCGCGAGCAGCTCCGCCCGGAACCGCGCCCACTTCGACCGCGAGCCGATGAGTCCGATCGAACCGAGCCCGGGCGTGCGCAGCGCGGCTTCCACGATCGCGAGGTCCTCGACGTGGTCGTGCGTCATGACGAGCACGTGCGCGCCCGTCGGCAGGTCGGCGAGCGCCGCCTCGGGCACGGGCAGGTGTCGCACGAACACGGTCGCGATGGCATCGGCGAGGGGGCCCGAGCCTCCCGCCGCGCCCAACCGCTCGGGCGCCAGCATCTCGGCCCGCGAGTCGACGAGGGTGAGCT
>NZ_JBFUCL010000430.1:0-2705 GCF_056405255.1 Agromyces sp. P1_H4
GCGGCCCGGAGCCCCCAGCGCGCACGGCTGGAGTCGCCGGGCGTGATCCGCGTCGACTCGCCCCGGGACGAGCGGCTCGGACTCGTCGTCACCGCTCCCGGCGCAACCTTCGCCGGCGACCGCCTCATCTTCGACGTCGTGCTCGAGGCCCGCGGCTCGTGGTCGCGTGTCATCCGGCTCGCACCCACGACCCTGCAGGACGAGTTCACGATCGGCGCGGACGGCGACGACTCGGCCGTGCCCGTCGGCCCCGCCCGTCGCTTCCTCGCCTGGCAGTCCCACATGCCGGTGCCCGACGTCGAGGACGACGCGATCGAGCGAGTGATCCTCCAGAGCCAGCAGGATCTCGGATCGCTGCGGATCTTCGACCCGAGCCACCCCGACCGGCCGGTCGTCGCGGCGGGCGCGCCGTGGTTCATGGCCCTGTTCGGGCGGGACTCGCTGCTCACCGCGCTGATGTCGCTGCACGTCGATCCCGAGCTCGCCCTCGGCACCCTGCAGACCCTCGCCGAGCTGCAGGGCACCGCGTTCGACGCGGCATCCGAGGAGCAGCCCGGGCGCATCCTCCACGAGGTGCGGCTGGGCGCCACCACGAACCTCGCCCTCGGCGGCGGCTCGGTCTACTACGGCACGGCCGACGCGACCCCGCTCTTCGTGGTGGTGCTCGGCGAGCTGGCGCGCTGGGGCGGCCTGCACGACGGACAGGACGAGCTCATCGCGGCCGCCGATCGAGCCCTCGAGTGGATCCTGCGCGATGGCGACCGCGACGGCGATGGCTTCGTCGAGTACGCCCGCCTCAACGAGCACGGTCTCGTGAACCAGGGTTGGAAGGACTCTTGGGACGGCATCACCTTCGCTGACGGATCGCTCGCCCGCGCGCCGATCGCGCTGTGCGAGGTCCAGGGCTACGTGTACGCCGCCTACGTCGCCCGCGCCGAGCTCGCCACCGCCCGCGGCGACGACGACACGGCCGCCCGCTGGTACGAGCGGGCGTCGATCCTGAAGCGCCGGTTCAACGAGGCGTTCTGGCTGCCCGAGCAGGGCTACTTCGCGCTCGCCCTCGACGCCGACAAGCGACCGGTCGACTCGTGCGCCTCCAACATGGGCCACTGCCTGTGGAGCGGCATCGTCGACGACGACAAGGCCGGTGCGGTCGCCGAACGACTGCTCTCGGACGAGTTGTTCACGGGCTGGGGCGTGCGCACCCTCGCCTCGGACATGGGCGCCTACAACCCGGCGAGCTACCACAACGGCTCGGTGTGGCCGCACGACAACGCCATCGTGGCCGCGGGCCTGATGCGCTACGGCTTCGTCGACGAGGCCAACCGGATCGTCCAAGGGATGTTCGAGGCGGCGACCCGGTTCGGCGGTCGTCTCCCCGAGTTGTTCTGCGGCTTCGACCGGCGGCGATATCCCGAGCCGGTGTCCTATCCGGCCTCCTGCTCGCCGCAGGCGTGGGCCGCGGCGACGCCCTTCTCGCTGCTGCGCACCACGTTGCGGTTCGACCCGTCGGTGCCCACCGGCGACGTCTGGCTCGCGCCGACGACCTCGGCGGGATTCGGCGACATCCACCTGCGGAACGTGCCGTTCGCCGGCTCCCGCATCTCGATCGATGCGTCGCGACGCGGCGCATCCGTGGTCGGTCTGCCCCCCGGCCTCACCCTGCACCCCGACCCGCGCCCTGCCCTGGTTCCGGTGCCCGTTCGAAGGAACCCGACATGAGAATCGGCATCATCGCCCCGCCGTGGATCCCCATCCCCCCGACGGCGTACGGCGGCATCGAGTCGTTCATCGACACACTCGCGTGCGCCCTCGACGAAGCGGGTCACGACGTGCTGCTCGCGGCATCCGCCGACAGCACCTCCCCGGTGCCGCGCCTGCCCGGATTCGAACCGTCCGACCCAGCCACGATGGGGGTGACCGCCCACGAGCTCCGGCACCTGCTGCGGGCGTTCGCCGCGCTCGACGACGTGGACGTCATCGTCGACAACACGCTCGCCGGGCCGGTGCTCGCCGGGTACGCCAATGGCATCCCCCTCGTCACGGTGGCGCACGGCCCCCTCATCCCGCTCGAGCAGGAGCTGTACCTCGCAGGCGTGCCCGAGGTCACGTTCGTCGCGATCTCCGAGAACCAGGCGTCGCTGGCAGGGCCGGTGCCGATCGCCCGGGTGATCCCCCACGGCATCCAGGTGCAGGACGTCCCGATCGGTCCAGGGGGCGACTCGGCATGCTTCGTCGGCCGGATGCACCCGTCGAAGGGGGTGCCCGAGGCCATCGAGGTCGCGTCCATCGCCGGAATCCCGCTGCGCATCGCGGCGAAGATGCAGGAGCCGGCCGAGCAGGAGTACTTCGACGAGGTCGTGCGCCCCGCGCTCGGCACGAACGCCGAGTACCTCGGCGAGCTCGACACCGATGAGAAGTACGAGCTCATGGGCAACTCGTGCGCGCTGCTCAACCCGATCCAGTGGGACGAGCCGTTCGGCCTCGTCATGATCGAGGCGCTGGCCACCGGGACGCCGGTCGTGGCGACACCCCGCGGCTCCGTACGCGAGATCGTCGAGGAGGGCCGCACCGGGTTCATCCGGTCGCATCCCGAGGAGCTGGCGGCGGCGCTCGCACGGGCGACCGACCTCGATCGCGCCCAGTGCCGCGCAGCGGCCGAGACGCGCTTCAGCGCCGAGCGGATGGCGGCGGACTACGTCGCC
>NZ_JBFUCL010000431.1:0-2696 GCF_056405255.1 Agromyces sp. P1_H4
CGGCGGCATGGGCCGTCTGCGCCTGATGCACGACCCCCAGCGCGACGACCATGAGGCCGGCAGCGGCGAGTGCGGCGGTGCGTGCGGCCGGCGTTCGACCGCCCAGCGAGCGCAGCCGCCCCCGCGCCGCTCCCGTCCCTGACTGCTCCGAAGTGATGTCCCCCAGTGTGTTCACCCGGCATTCCTTCCATCGATGGGATCGGGGTGCCGATCCATCGCACGCCACATCGCGCCGAGGGAATGGGTTCGAAACCGCGCGCCGCAGCGCGAAGTCCCGCCGGCCGCGTCGTCGCGCCCGACTCGAGCTTCCGTCAGCCCCCCGCCGACACCCCACGTGTGCAGCGTATCGATTCCGTCGGCCGTTGTGGGAAATCGTTTCCTGCCCCGCGCCGGGCGGGGGCGCTGCCTACCAGCGGGCGTGCACCTGGGCGCGGATCTCGCGGTCGTACAGCTCGCGCACCGACTCGTCGAACCCGGTGGGCAGCTCGAGCGATCCGGCCGCGGCGTTCGCGCGCGCCTGCTCGGGGTTGCGCGCCCCGGGGATGACCGAGCTCACGCCGTCCTGCGCGGCGATCCACGCGAGGGCGACCTGGGCGGCCGAGGCATCCGGTGCCGCCGACCTCGCCAGCTCGGTGAACTCGCCGGCCGCGCGCACGCCGGTGGCGTAGTCGACGCCCGAGAAGGTCTCGCCGACGTCGAAGGACTCGCCGTGGCGGTTGAAGCTGCGGTGGTCGTTCGCGGCGAACTCCGTGTCGAGCGTGTAGCGGCCCGACAGCAGCCCGCTCGCGAGCGGCACGCGAGCGATGATGCCGACGCCGGCCTCCCGGGCGGCGGGCAGCACGTCGTCGAGGGGCTTCAGCCGGAACGCGTTGAGGATGATCTGCACGGATGCCACGTGGGGACGCGCGATCGCGGTGAGCGCCTCCTCGACCTTCTCGACGCTGACGCCGTAGTTCGCGATGGCGCCCTCCTCCACGAGCGTGTCGAGGGCGTCGAACACGCGGTCGTCGCCGTAGACCGAGGTGGGCGGGCAGTGCAGCTGCACGAGGTCGAGGGTGTCGACGCCGAGGTTGGCGCGTGAGCGATCGGTCCAGGCGCGGAAGTGCTCGAGGGAGTAGTTGTCGTGCTCCTGCGGCATCCGTCGGCCCATCTTCGTCGCGACGGTGACGCCCGAGTCGGGGTGCTCGCGCAGCCAGCGCCCGATGAGCGTCTCGCTGCGGCCGTCGCCATAGACGTCGGCCGTGTCGAAGAACGTGACGTCGGCCTCGCGGGCGGCGTCGAGCACGGCGAGCGCGTCGGCCTCGTCGACGTCGCCCCAGTCGGCGCCGAGCTGCCAGGTGCCGAGGCCGATCACCGAGACGGTGCGGGCGGTGCGTCCGAGGGTGCGGGTCTGCATGGGGAGTCCTCCGAGTTCGCGTGGCGGGTCGACGAGGGCGAGCGGATGCTCCGTGGCGCCGCGTTCGAGCCTAGCCCCGCCCTCAGCGCATCGGCACGGCGCGACCGCTCACGACGATGCCGCCGTGCTCGGGGATGTCCACCAGGAGCTCGCCGGGCCGCCCGACATGCCGCCCCTGCTCGATGCGCACGCGCTGCGGCGGGCGCACTGCTCCCAGCCCGCGCAGGTATCCGCCGACCGCCGCCGCCGCGGAGCCCGTGGCCGGGTCCTCGGTGATGCGACCGACGGGAAAGAGGTTGCGGGCCTCGAATCGCATGACCCCGTCGGCCGCGTCCATCGTGCGATGCAGCACGATGATGGTCGCCGGCCAGCCCTGCGCGTCCATGAAGGCCCGCACCGCACCCGGATCGAAGCGGAATCCGTCGAACGCCGCCGGCTCCGTGATGACGATGACCGGGTGCCAGTTGCCGGCGAACGCGAGCCGCGGCGGGTAGCGCTCGTCGAGCTGGGTGCGGTCGACGGCGATGAGCTCGAGCAGCGCGTCGAGCACGAACTCGGGGAAGTGCGCGAGGTCGGTGTCGACGCTCGTGAACGCCGCCCGCGGACCGGAGCCGTCGTCGCTCGTGTCGATGACGATCTCGCCGACGGGCGTGTCGAACGTCACCCGGCCGGGGCCCTCGTGCTCGGCGATGACCACGGCAGTCGCGATCGTGGCGTGCCCGCAGAACGGCACCTCGGCGATCGGCGAGAAGTACCGCAGCACGCGGGCGTCGCCGTGGCGCCCGGTGACGAACGCCGTCTCGGCGAAGTCGACCTCCGCGGCGATCCGCTGCATCTCGGCATCGTCGAGCGCGGAGGCATCGAGCACGATGCCCGCGGGGTTGCCGCCGTCGGGATCGTCGGTGAACGCCGCGTAGCGCAGCACCTCGACGCCGCTCATGACGCCCGCACCGGCGAGTACCTCGTCGCCGACCAGGGGCCGCCGACGGCGCTGACCTTCGTGTCGCGCCATCCCGCCGACCGCATCACCGCGCGCACCGCGGTGTCGCCGGGGGCCGTGCTCTCCCGGCCCTTGCCGTGCACGACCCACACGTGGGTGCCGATGCCGCACTCGCGGAACCACACCGGCAGCGCGTCGAGCTCGTCGTCACTGCGCACCACGACCACGACCACGTCGGACTCCCAGGGCGGCACCCGCGCCGCCCCGGCGAGYGCGTCGTCGAGCTCGGGCAGCGGCAGGTCGCCCCGCACCGCGACGGTCTCGCCCTTCGCCACGCCGAGCTTCTCGGCGAGCGTGGGC
>NZ_JBFUCL010000432.1:0-2668 GCF_056405255.1 Agromyces sp. P1_H4
TGCACTCCGCGAACGCATCCTCGCCGCGCGAGGGGTGATGCTGCGGCATCCGTGRCTGCCGGGCGTGATGGACTCACGGCAGGGCCTCGGCCTGACGACTGCGAGGTACGTCGACTCGGTCGTCGGCACGCTGCGCTCGGGGGGACTGTCGTACGACCTCATCCACCACGCGATGCACGCGCTCGGCAGCCGCATGTTCGGCTTCTCGCAGGAGCTCGGCGAGAACGCCGGCGACGACGGGTCGGGCGACCCCGACGAGCTGGCGCAGATGGCCGCCCAGGTGCCCCACCTCGCCGAGATGCTGTCGGTCGTGCGCCACGACGACCCCGAATCGACCCTCGGCTGGTGCGACGACCAGTTCGAGTTCGAGTTCGGGCTCGACCTCATCCTCGACGGCATCGAACGCGCCGGCCGACGCGGCTGAGTCCTCAGCCGACGAGCCGCGCCGCCTCGTCGGCACCCGCTTCGAGACCCGGGAGCACCACGGCGAAGTCCGCGCCGCCGACGGTGCGCACGCGCCACGCGGCATCCGCCCGGTCGACGTACGACGACGACGCGTTCTCGAGCTTCGGGTAGTGCCGGGGCTCGTGCCCGCTGATCTCTGCGAGCGTGTGCCGGATGAGCGTGCCGTGGGCCACCGCGATCACGCGCGCGCCGGGATGGTCGTCGGCGATGCGCTCGAGACCCCGGACCCCGCGCGCACCGACCTCGTCGTCGGGCTCCTTGCCGGCCCACTCGCGGTCGGGCCAGCGCACGTACAGCTCCGAGACGTGCGTGCCCTCGGCGACGCCGAAATCCTGCTCGAGGAGCTCGTCGTAGGTGCCGCCGAGTTGCACGCCGAGGGCGGCCGCGATGATCTCCGCCGTCTCGCGTGCCCGGCCGAGCGGTGAGCTCACGACGACGTCCCACGGCTCGCCGGCGAGCGCGGATGCCGCCAGGCGGGCCTGCTCGCGACCCGTCGCGTTGAGGGCGATGTCGGTGCGGCCCTGCATGCGCAGCGCCAGGTTCCAGTCGGTCTGTCCGTGGCGGATGAGGGCGAGCAGCATCGTTCCAGCCTACGGGCCGCACGCTGAGCGGATGCCGCGTGGTGGCGGTCCCACGGCCACGCTCGTGCGCGTGCGCCTCAGCCGATCGGACGAGGGAGTTCGGGCCGCGAGGCCGATGCGGCGGCGCGGGCCGGCGACGAGCATCGAGCCATGAAGAAGTCGGAATGGCTCGCCCCTTCAGGGCTCATCGTGCTCAGCCTGGTGCCCGTCCTCGCCGGGTCCATGCGGCTCACCGAGCTCGCCGGCGGTGGCACCGTGACCGCCGAGAATGCCCGGTTCTTCGATTCGCCGGTCCCGGTGGTGACGCACATCGTCGCGTCGAGCGTGTTCCTCGTGCTCGGCGCGCTCCAGTTCGCGCCGTCGCTGCGGCGGCGCCGCTGGCACCGGGTCGCCGGCCGCGTGCTCGTGCCGGCCGGCCTGCTGTCGGCCCTGTCCGCGCTGTGGATGACCCTGTTCTACGCCCTGCCCGCGGTGAACGGCGTCGCGATGTTCGTCATGCGCCTCGGCTTCGGCACCGCGATGGCGGCGTTCATCGTGCTCGGGTTCACGGCGATCCGGCGCGGCGATGTCACGACCCACAGCGCGTGGATGACCCGCGCCTACGCGATCGGTCTCGGCGCCGGCACCCAGGTGCTCACCTTCCTGCCGTGGACGCTCGTGTTCGGGGCACCGGGCCAGGCGATGCACGCCGTGCTCATGGGGGCCGGATGGGTGATCAACCTCGCCGTGGCCGAGGTCGTGATCCGCCGGCGCGCCGCCCTCGGCCGCCGCTCCCCCGTCGCGCCTCGCCGGGCCGGTGTGCTCGGTGCGCCCCTATCATGAGGGCATGACGAGCCCCCTCCGCTCGATCTGGGATGCGCCGGCGGCCACACCGCGTCCTCCCCGACGCGTCTGGCGCGACTGGGTGCTCGTCGCGGTGGTGCCGATGGCGGCCGTCGTCGAGGCGGCGGCCCGTCCCGAGGTCCCGTCGCGCTGGGTGTGGGCGGTCGTGCTCACCGCGATCGCGCCGACGCTGCTCTGGCGCCGCACGCACCCGCTCGCCATGCTCGCGATCGCCTTCGGCCTGGGATCGGTGTTCACCGTCGTCACGGGCGGCGATCCCGAGCTCGTCGCCACCGCCGCCATGCTCCTGCTCGTCTACGCGGCCGTGCGCTGGGGCTCGGGGCGCGCCATGGTGGGCGGTGCCGCGCTGGTGCTGGCCTCGTCGGCGCTCTCGTTCGCGTACGGCCCGTTCACCCTGGCCGACCTCATCGGCGCGGTCGCCGTGCTGGCCACCACGATCAGCCTCGGGGTGGCGTTCCGCTGGCGGGCCGCTGCCCGCGCCCGCGAGCTCGACCGGGTCAAGCTCCTCGAACGCGAGCAGCTGGCCCGCGACCTGCACGACACCGTGGCGCACCACGTCTCGGCGATCGCGATCCAGGCGCAGGCGGGCACCGCGGTGGCCGCCACCGACCCCGACGCCGCCGCCCGCGTGCTGCGGGTCATCGAGGCTGAGGCATCCCGCACCCTCGACGAGATGCGCTCGATGGTGCGCATCCTGCGTCGCGACGAGGCGGTCGAGCCTGCTGGCACCGCCGGCGCGGCGGGCACGGCGGCGGCCGACCGCGCCCCCAGCCCCGCCA
>NZ_JBFUCL010000433.1:0-2663 GCF_056405255.1 Agromyces sp. P1_H4
GACCAGTGCCATCCCGATGCCGGCGATCATGAACGGCGGCACGTACGTGGCGTACGTGACGTCGGCCTCCAGCAGGCCGGACAGCCAGAACAGGGCGCCGCCGAGGGCGAGCAGGCCGGTCACGATGAGCGTGCGCGTGCCGACGCGCGGGGCGATGAGCCCCGCGATCGGGGCCACGACCATGGGCGCGAGCGTCCAGGGCGAGGTCTGCAGCGCCGCCTCGAGCGGGGTCGCGCCCTGCACGACCTGCAGGAACTGGATCAGGATGAAGATCGAGCCGAACGCCGCGAAGCTGAAGCCGAAGCCGACGACGTTGGCCACGCTGAAGCTGCGATCGCGGAAGAGCCGCAGCGGCAGCAGCGGCGCCTTCGCCCGCCATTCCCAGAACACGAAGGCGACGAGCAGGATGCCGCCCGCGACGAGGCTGCCCATCACCTCGAAGCTGTCCCATCCGGCGGGGTTGCCGCGCACGATGCCGAAGACCAGGGCGAGCAGCCCGAGACCCGAGAGCACGAGGCCCACGATGTCGGCGCGAAGCCGGGCGCCGAAGCTGTTCGGCAGCGCGAGCAGGGCGAGGACGACGGACACGACGCCGACGGGCACGTTGATCCAGAAGATGGCCTGCCACGCCCAGCCCTCGAGGATCGCGCCGCCGATCAGGGGCCCGGTCGCGACCCCGAGGCCGGCGACGCCGCCCCAGATGCCGATGGCAAGCGGGCGCCGGGCCAGCGAGACGGACCCGACGAGCAGCGTGAGCGAGAGCGGCATGATCGCCGCGGCGCCGAAGCCCTGCAGTGCGCGGGCCGCGATGAGCTGCCCCGGGTCGGCGGCCAGTGCCGCGAACGCCGAGCTCAGCGTGAACACGGCGATGCCGATGAGGAACAGCGTTCGGCGGCCGAACCGATCGCCGAGGGCCACGGCCATGAGGATCGTGCTCGCGAACGCGAGCGTGTAGGCGTTCATGAACCACTGCAGCTCTTCGACGGATGCCCCGAACTCGGCGTGCAGCACGGGCAGGGCGTTCGTCATGACGAGGTTGTCGAGCGTGGCCATGAACATGGGCAGTGCGGTGGCGATCAGCACGAGCCAGAGCGGGCTCGGGCGGCGGCCGGCGGCGCGGGAAGGTGGTGCGGCGGCGACTTCGGTGACGGATGACACGGCGGCGCTCCTTGGTTGTTATCGAATGATTACTTGCACAGTAGTAATCGACTGATAACATGTCAAGCATGACGATCGAAGACGTCGCACCCGCTGCACGAATGAAGGCCGCCGACCGGCGCGAGCTCATCCTCGAGGCGGCGACGGCGGTCTTCGGGGCGAAGACATACGTCGGCACCACCACCGACGAGGTCGCCCGCGCGGCCGGCGTCAGCCAGCCCTATGTCGTGCGGCTCTTCGGCACGAAGGAGAAGCTCTTCATCGCCGTCATCGAGCGGGCATACGCGCGTCTCATCGACGTCTTCCGGGCGGCCATGCCCGGCGACCCCGAGGGGCGATCCGAACGCATGGGCACCGCCTACACCAGCCTGCTCGAAGAGCGGGGCATGCTCCCCGTCATCGCGAACTCCACCGCGCTCGGCGGAGAGCCCGAGATCGGCCGGGTCGCGCGCGCGGGCTTCAGCGACATCTGGCGATTCCTCCGCGACGAGGCCGGCATGTCCGCCGAGGAGACGCGGCAGTTCATGGCCACCGGCATGCTCATCAACGCCATCGTGGGCCTTCGCCTCACGGGCGACTACGGCAACGAGGTCTCGGCCACCGAGGTCCTCGAAGCCTGCTTCCCCGACGCCGTCGCGAAGGTGCGCACGCTGGTCCCCGCGGCCGGCGAGCCCTGGTGACCATCGCGGCCTGACCCGACGCCCGCTCCCGCGGCCGGCGCCGCGGCATCCGTGGCGAGACGCTACGCCCAGCGGCGCACGGCCCAGCGCTCCACGAGCCCGAGGATCGAGTCGGTGAGCTTGCCGAGCAGGGCGAGCAGGATGATCGCGAGGATGATGCGGTCGATGCGGCCGGTGTTCCCCGAGTCGCTGAGCAGGAAGCCGAGCCCCATCGACGAGGCGATGAGCTCGGCCGCCACAAGGAACAGCCAGGCCTGCGCGAGCGCGAGCCGGAGGCCGGCGAGCACCGACGGCACGACCGCCGGCAGCTGCACCGTGGTGAACAGCCGCACCCCGTGCAGGCCGAACGCGCGCCCCGCCTCGAGCAGCTGCCGGTCGACGTGCCGGAGCGCGGCGGCAACGATCGTGTACACGGGGAAGAACGCGCCGATCGCGATGAGGATGATCTTCGACTCCTCGCCGATCTTGAACCACAGGATCAGCAGCGGCACCCACGCGAGCGAGGGCACTGCGCGGATCGCGCCGAGCGTCGGGGCGAGCAGGATGTCGCCGAGCCGCGAGAGGCCGACGATCGCGCCGAGCACCAGGCCGATGGCGGCGCCGAACGCGAAGCCGATGAGCACCCGCTGCGTCGAGATGGCGACGTAGAGGCCGAGCAGCCCGCGCTGGGCGAGGTCGACGGCGGCGAGCCACACCATCTCGGGCGACGGCAGCTGCGACACCGGCACCAGGCCTGTCGTCGAGACGAGCTGCCAGGTGAGGAGCAGCGCGATGGGGAGGATCGCCCCGCCGACGATGACGAACCATCGCCGGCGGGTGAGGGGC
>NZ_JBFUCL010000434.1:0-2647 GCF_056405255.1 Agromyces sp. P1_H4
ACCCGGGCGCAGTGGTGATCGCGAGCCACGACCGATGGCTGCGGCGGCGATGGTCGGCGGAGCGGCTCCAGCTCGTCTCGGGGCGGTTGGTGGATGAGGCGGCGGTGCGGTCGTGAGCTGACGAGCGGATGCCGCGGCGGCGGCCGGAGACGAGGCGCGCCGCGGCATCCACTTGCCTCGGATTCGAACATGTGTTCGAATAGCACCATGCGGTGGAGCGGGCAGGAACTCGGAGTCGAGCAGGGCGACGCCCTACCGGGGCTCGCGAAGCTCAACAACCTCGTGCGGTCGGTGCAGACGCCCGAGTTCGCCGGCATCACGTTCCACGAGGTGCTCGCGAAGTCGGCGCTCAACAAGGTGCCGGGCCAGTCGATGATGCCCTTCGGCTGGACGATCAACCCCTACCGGGGCTGCTCGCATGCGTGCACATACTGCTTCGCCCGCCCCACCCACACCTACCTCGACCTCGACGCGGGCGACGACTTCGACCGCCAGATCATCGTCAAGGTGAACGTCGCGGAGGTGCTGCGACCCGAGCTCGCGAGGCGCTCATGGCGGCACGAACCCGTGGCCCTCGGCACCAACACCGACCCCTATCAGCGAGCGGAAGGGCGTTACGTCCTCATGCCCGGCATCATCGACGCGCTCACCGAGAGCGGCACGCCGTTCAGCATCCTGACGAAGGGAACGCTGCTGCGGCGCGACCTGCCGCAGCTGGCCGAGGCCGCGAAGCGGGTCCCGGTCGACCTCGCCATGTCGATCGCCGTCTACGACCACGAGCTCCAGCAGTCGGTCGAACCGGGCACGCCGAGCACGAAGGCGCGGCTCGCCACCGTGACCGCGGTGCGCGACGCCGGCCTCGACTGCGCCGTCTTCATGATGCCGATCCTGCCCTACCTCACCGATACCCGGGCGCACCTCGACGAGGCGCTGCGGCAGGCCAAGGCCGCCGGTGCGTCGAGCGTGCTCTACACCGCGCTGCACCTGAAACCCGGGGTGAAGCCGTGGTTCATGCAGTGGCTGGAACAGGAGCATCCCGAACTCGTGCCGCGGTACCGCTCCATGTACTACGGCAACAACACGTATGCCCCGAAGGCGTACCGTCGGTGGCTCGGCGAACGGATGCGGCCCCTGATCAGGGCTCACGGCCTCGAGCGCGGTCGCGAGGACCCGGTCACCGGCGGCGTGCGATCGGCGGCACTGGCCGACCGGGGCGTGCCCGTGCCGGCCACGCGCGGGTCATCGCGGCTGCCCGACGCGCTCAGCCTCCCGCCCGACCCCGACGCGCTCTTCTGAGGCAGACGCGCACCCTGTGAGCCGCCACCGCACTGCGCCGCCGCTCGAACGACGGGCTCGGTGACTGCGGAGGGCTGCCCGCGCCTGCGATAATCCGCTTGAGACCCCTCGAACCCGATCGACGGCGGCCGCGAGCGAAGGACCACCATGACCCTTGGGTTGCCCGCGCACCTGGCGCGAGATTCCCTGAGTCGGGCGCTCGCACACGCCGGGCACTGCGCGGCATGGGTGTGCCTGGGGGTCGGCATCGCCATCGGCGTCCTCAGCGCGACGACCGGTGGCGAGACCGCCGGCTGGACGAGCGCCGTCCTGCTTGGCGTGATGGCCGCGCTGCTCGTGCTGGTCGCACGCGTGCCGACGGTGACCACGACCCTGCTGTACCTCATCACGGGTACCGCGGTCGTACTGGCCCTCGCGGTGCTCGTGATGGCCCCCGAGTACCGCTTCGAGTCGACGAACAACGTGATCCTGGCCCTGCCCCGCGTGGCGCTCGTCCTCGTCGGCGGTGCGGGCGTCGGTTCCGTGCTGGGCATCACCTGGGCCGTGCTCGGATACGGGCTCGGCGAGGCCGCTGCGTTCCTCGGCGCGGCGATCGACGGGGCCGACTGGGTTCCGAACGTGGCCGCGGCAGCGGCACTGGGCATCGTCGTGGTCGCGCGCAGCTTCGACGGGATCAGCCGGCGGTGGGACGCGCGCCGCGAGACCGGGCTGCACCGCGCGAGCCAGCAGACCCGAGAGCTCGCCATCCGCCATGACTACGAGCTCCGGGCGACCGCGCGACTGCACGACACGGCGCTCAGCCACCTGGTCGCGATCGCGTCCGCGGGCTCGGGACCGGTCGATGATCGCCTGCGCGATGGCATCCGGCAGGACCTCGGCCTCATCGTCGGCCGCGACTGGGCCGTCGATCACGGTGCGGCGTCGGCGGACGACACGGGGCGGGCGGGTGCCGGCGACCCCGCGGCCGACGGAGCAGGCCGGTCGGGGGTGACCGCACCATCGCTCGAGCAGGCGCTCGTGTCGGCGGCGAACGCGGGGCTCGACCTGCACGTCACCGGCGACTTCGCGGTGCTGGGCCTCCTGGGTCCGGCGCGGCTGGCCGCCCTCGACGCGGCCGTCGCCCAATGCCTCATCAACGTCGCGCGGCACGCGGGCGTCACGGAGGCGGAGCTGGCCATCGGCCTCGGCGGCGGCGAGGTGACGGTCGCCGTCATGGACAGCGGTGTCGGATTCGATGAGGCCGAGGTGCCCGAGGACCGCATCGGCCTGCGCACATCGATCCGCGCCAGGGTCGAGCAGGAGKGCGGCAACGTGCGCCTCTGGTCGACGAGGAACGTCGGCACCACCGTGG
>NZ_JBFUCL010000435.1:0-2612 GCF_056405255.1 Agromyces sp. P1_H4
GCGCTCGACCGTGCTTCGGGTGCGGGCGCGCTCGCTCCGGCGGCAGCGGCGCCGGGCATCGCGAAGAACGAGCGGTCGGGAGCTGGCAAAACCCGGGTGGCTGCGGTCTCGTCCCCGGCGAGCGCGGGCGCCGGGGCCTCGGCCGCGGACGCCGCAGGGGCCGGAGCCGCACTCGCGGGCATCGCCTCAGTCGGCTGCTCGGCGACCTGGGTGAACGCGATCGTCGCCGCCGTGGCATCCGCGTCGGTGACCGGCGTCGTGTCCAGCGTGCTGGCCACGACCGCGACATCGAGCGCGCTCGGACGGTCACCCGGTTCGCGGGCGGTCATCGCCCCGAGCAGTGCGACCCAGTCGTCCCCCAGGGCGGCCGGGATGTCGGGATCGCGCGTGAGCCGGGCGCCGGCCGACTCGACGGCGGGCCCTGGGAAGGGCGTCTCGCCGGTGCGCGCCTCGAGCACGAGGAGGCCCAGGGAGTAGACGTCGCTCGCCGGAGACGGAGGCTGACCTGTCACCTGCTCGGGGCTGAGGTAGCCGGGCGTGCCGACGAGCAGGCCCGCGCGGGTGATGCGTGCGTCGTCGATGAGACGGGCGATGCCGAAGTCGGCGAGCTTCGCGTTCCACGTGCGGCTCGGCAGGTGCGCCGGCTCGAGGAGCACGTTCGCGGGCTTCACGTCGCGGTGCACGATGCCGCGATCGTGGATGACGTGCAGCGCCTCGGCGAGGTCGGCGAGCAGCCCCGCGGCATCCGCCGGACCGAGCGCGCCGAGTCGCAGCGTCTCGCGCAGGTCGCGACCCTCGACGAGCTCCATCACGAGGAACTCCCGGCCCGTCGCCGGGTCGCGCGAGGCGTCGTAGAGCCGCACGAGGGCGCGGTGCGAGAGGCTCGCGAGCAGCGCGGTCTCGGAGCGTCGACGCTGCGCGTCGTCGAGGCCCTCCGCCTCGGYGGCGAAGACCTTGACCGCGACGGGGCGGCCGAGCGAGAGGTCGACGCCGCGATACACCGTCGCCATGCCGCCACGACCGATGAGGCCCTCGAGCCGGTAGCGCTCGCCCAGCGTGGCGCCCGTGAAGGCGTCGTCCATCACGCTGTTCGGGGTGGTGCTCACCCCATCGAGGGTAGCCTTCGYGGCTGGACGTCGGCCAGACGCAGGGTCGGGGTGGCCCGGGCCTCTCCGCTTCTGGTAAGGCGCCGGATGCCTCAGCCGAAGATCATCGGCGAGTCATCGACGACCGGCTCGAGCGCCAGGTCGACGAGCACCGGCACGTGGTCGGACGGCGCCGCGCCCTTGCGCTCGTTGCGGTGGATCGAGGCATCCGTCACCGCCTCGGCGAACGCCGTGGAGCCGAGGACGAAGTCGATGCGCATGCCCTCGTTGCGCGGGAACCGCAGCTGCTTGTAGTCCCAGTAGGTGAAGAGCCCCTCGGGCACCCGTGCGCGCACGACGTCGCTGACGCCGGCCGCCTCGAGGGCGAAGAACGCCGCGCGTTCCTCAGGGGAGACGTGGGTCGTGCGACCGACCACGACGGTCGGGTCGCCGTTGTCGACGTCGAACGGGGCGATGTTGAAGTCGCCCATGAGCGCGAACGGCACCTCGGGGTACGACGTGGTCTGCTCGCGGGTGTACTCGGTGAGCGCCTCGAGCCAGTCGAGCTTGTAGGTGTAGTGCGGGTCGCCCAGCGATCGGCCGTTGGGCACGTAGAGGCTCCAGAGCCGCACGCCGTCGACGGTGGCGCCGATGGCGCGCGCCTCCTGCGGCTGGTCGGGGCCCTCGAGCCCCTTGAGGAAGCCGGGCATGCCCGGGAAGCTCGTCTCGACCGACTCGATCGGCGACCGGCTCGCGATCGCGACGCCGTTCCACTGGTCGAAGCCGTGCAGCGCGAGCTCGTAGCCGGCGTCTTCGAACTGTGCCGCCGGGAACTGCTCGGGCTTGCACTTGATCTCCTGCATCGCGAGCACGTCGACGTCTTCACGCACCATCCAGTCGACGACGCGGTCGACGCGGGTGCGGATCGAGTTGACGTTCCAGGTGGCGATGCGCATGGAAGCAAGCCTAGGACGGCGCGCCGACACCCTTGCGCTCGTCCCCGGCCTCGGCCTCCGCCTCCGAACGCACCACCTCGGGGTCGTCGCCGTCCTTGGCCTCCTGCAGTCGCGGCAGCACCAGCCAGAGCAGCACGAGCACGATGGCGCCGACGACGAAGGTGATGATGCCGGCGGCCCGCGAGACCGCGAAGTCGAAGATCAGGGTCGTGACCCCGAGCACCAGCAGGGCGACCACCGCGAGGTGCGCGATGAGCAGCCGGTTGCCGGTGCGCACGATGCGTTCCTTCACCTGGTGCCGGAACAGCGTGCGATGCAGCGTCACCGGCGCGAGGCCCACGATCGTCGCCAGACCCGCGAGTGCGACGAGCACGAGGTAGAGGACGAGCTGGTACTGGTCGAGCTCCTCGAACCGCTGCTGGAAGGCGACCGCGAGGAGGAAGCCGCCGATGAGCTGCGTGCCCGTCAGCGCGACCCGGAGCTCCTGCAGGATGTCGTTCCAGTTGCGGTCGCTCCGCTCGTTGGGGGTCTCGTTCCGTCCGTCGCCCGGCGCGACGTCCTCGTCGTACGC